>JAFTGI010000187.1 GCA_017458195.1 Prevotella sp. | reverse complement strand
CAACGAGTATGTGGCCTTCATTCAGGATGCTATCTGGAACACGGCCAACGCCCGCGGTCTCTCCAACAATGCCGCCCTGCTGGAGTATCTGTTCGATACGCCGGAAATCAATTACAATCAGGACTGGCGCTACTTCGACGAATATAACCAGAACACCGACTGGCTTTCTTACGTCACGAAGGACGCCCTCGTCACCGACAATTCCTTCGCCATGTCGGGCGGCGGCGAGCGGGCTACCTACCGCTACTCGCTTTCCTACATGAACGAGCCGGGCACGACGAAGGGCACTGGGCTCGGCCGACTGACCACTTCGCTCGACATCGGCTATAAGTTCTCGGAGAAACTCCGCGTCAACGCCGAATATTCGTACACCGACTCGAAGAAGGATGCTCCCTGGAGCACCCAGGTTCGTGCAGAGGCCATGCGCAAGATGCCGAACAAGAGCCCCTACTACGTCGACGATGCCACGGGCGCACTGACCGACACCTATTTCACCCGCCAGAACGCTGAGGAGTTCCAAGGCGCCTTCACTGGCAGTGCGAACTTCCATCCCATCATCATGGCCGACGAGAGTTTCTCGAAGGTTCACCAGAAGGAACAGAAGATGACGGTGCGTGCCAGCTACTACGCCACGCCTCACCTCACCTACCGCGGCTACGTCTCGATGAAGTATAACACGACGAAGACCAACAAGTTCCTGCCGCAGGCTGCCACGGGCGTGATGACCACCAACACGTTCTCCAACCAGAGCAGCGATGCCTACTCGAACAACTTCTCGCTGCAGACGGAGAACAAGCTGATGTACAACAACGACTGGCTCGACAAGAAGCACCAGCTCGTCGTCACCGCCCTGTGGCGCACGGCACAGAGCCGCTCGTCGAACTATTCCGCCGTGCGTTACAACGTGGCCTCCTCGGCCATTGCCGACCCGGGCTCCGGCGGCGGTTCGCTGCTTTCGCAGGGCTCCGGCACCAGCGAGGTGCGCACGCTCTCAGGCATCGGTTCCGTCGTCTATACCTTCCTCGACCGCTACACAATCAACGGCACAGCCAACTATGAAGGCAAGTCCGCCCTCGGCAAGGACAACCGCTGGGGACTGTTCCCCTCCGTCGGTGTCAGCTGGCAGGTGCAGGACGAGCCGTTCATGAAGTGGTCGGAGGAATGGCTGACGCAGTTCAAGCTCCGTGCCTCGCTCGGTAAGAGCGGCAACGCCCCCAGCAAGACGGCTGCCTACGTGGGCACCTACTCGTCCATCGGCAACTATATGGACGGCAGCGCCATCACCGAGAGTAACATGCAGCTCAACAAGCTGAAGTGGGAAACCTCGACCGAGTATGACCTCGGTACGGACATTATCCTGTGGGACGGCAAGCTCACCGCTACGTTCGATTTCTACAAGAAGCGCACCAAGGACCTTCTGCAGACCAGCATCACGATTCCCGGCTCAACGGGTCTCTCAAGCAAGATGGCTTACTTCAACTCCGGTCGCCTGGAGAACAAGGGTTGGGAGTTCCGCATCGACTATGAGGTGCTGAAGACCAAGAACTGGCAGCTGCGCCTGAATTGGAACATCAACCGCAACGAGAACACCATCATCGAGCTGCCGGAGAACATCGCCGCAGAGCAGTTCACGCTGGCCAACGGCACGCGCAGCTACGCCACGAAGTTCATGGCCGGCACCGCCGTCGGCTCCTTCTTCGGTTTCCGTTCGCTGGGCGTCTATCAGAACCTGGAGGACACCTACGCCAAGGACGAGAAGGGCAACGTGATGTACGACCTGCAGAGCAAACCCATCGTCATGACCAACGGCACGTTCACCTGCTATCCCGGCGATGCCAAGTATGAGGACATCAACCACGATGGCAAGATTGACCAGAACGACGTGGTCTATCTTGGCAACTACAACCCCATGATCACCGGTGGTGGCGGTTTCAACCTGCGCTATCGTCAGTTCAGCCTCACCGTCTTCATGCACTACCGCTTAGGCCAGAAGATCATCAACACCGCCCGCATGAACGCCGAAGCCATGTACAACTCCGACAACCAGTCGAAGGCCGTGCTGCGCCGCTGGCGCAACGAGGGCGACCAGACCGACATTCCCCGCGCTTTGTGGAACTATGGCCTGAACTACTTGGGCAGCGACCGCTTCATCGAGGACTGCTCGTTCCTCCGCCTGAAGACCCTCTCGCTGAACTACACCCTGCCGAAGACGTTCTCGAAGAAGCTCGGCATGAACACCATCTCGATGTATCTGACGGGCTACGACCTCTTTACCTTCTCCAGCTATACGGGTCAGGACCCCGAGGTCAACATGCCCAGCAAGCTCACCGACCTGGCACAGGACAACTCTCAGACACCGCGTGCCAAGCGCTTCTCATTCGGATTGACGTTGAACTTCTAAAACCCTCCTAAGCAAATGAAAATTATTAAATATCTCATCATATCGGTCGCCGTGGTCATGGGGCTCTCCTCATGCAACGACTTCCTGGAGGTCTACCCCGAGAATGTCGAACCGACGGATAAGTACTGGTCTTCGAAAGAAGACGTCGAAGCCACGCTCTTTGCCGGCTACTACTACCTGCGTGATGCCGTCCAGAGCTACCTCATCCCCTGGGGTGAGCTGCGTGCCGGCTGCATCTACAGCCGCTCCAGCTCGCCGCTCCAGCAGTTGCAGGTGAAACCCACCAGCAGCATCAGCACCTGGACGCCCATGTACATGATTGTCAACACGGCCAACCTCGTGCTGGCCAATGCCGAGAAGGCACGCGCCAACGACGCCACCTACACGCAGGAGGCGATGAACTCGCACTACTGCGAGGCTTACTGGCTGCGCGCCCTGGCATATTTCTATATCGTACGCAACTGGCGCGATGCACCTTTGTTCACCGAGCCTTTCGAGACTGACGACGTCAACTACAACGTCGCTAAATCGTCGGAGGCGGAGATCATCGCCCAGATCAAGAGCGACCTCCTTACGGCCATTCAGCTCGGTGCTGCCAAGACGAGCTTCAACACGACGTGGGAGACCAAGGGCCGCGCCACCATCTGGAGCATCTACGCCCTGATGGCCGACGTCTGCATGTGGAATCAGGACTTCGACGAAGCCATCAGCTATTGCAACGCCATCCTGAATGCCACCAGCGCCGATGCGCCGCGCTTCATGAAGACCCCCACGCATGCCAGCTGGTTCTCCATCTTCAATCCCGGCAACTCCAACGAGAGCATCTACGAGGTGCAGTGGAGCCACGAGAAGAAGCAGGGCACGGCCTATCAGACCAACGACCTGCCGAAGCTGTTCGACAATGTTCATGCCGAGCGGCTCTACCAGCTGTCACGTCAGATGCTGCAGGACTTCAACAGCGAGTATCGCACCATCCTCCAGCAGTACAACAACGATCCCGACCTCGCCGGGCCTATGGCTGTGCGCAGCATGTTCGGCGGTTACTTCGTGGGCAGCTCAGCCGCAACCTATCAGGGTGCCACGTCCGGCTATGTCTGGAAGTATTGCGGCAGCACATCGCTGACCGACAAGCGCACGGAGACCTACTACGACCCGAACTTCATCATCTATCGCGTGGCCGACATCATGCTGCTCAAGGCCGAGGCGCTCGTCATGCGCCAGGCCGGCAACAACCAGGCTGACAATGAGGAGGCCATCGCACTGGTCAACGAGATCCGCAACCGCACCAACCTCGAGGACATCGAGATCTACGACGAGCCGAGCCTGAAGTCGCTGCTCGACTACATCCTCTACGAGCGCCTCATGGAATTTGTCGGCGAGGGCAAGGCCTGGTACGACCTGCTGCGTGTCGGCCGCTACACCGACCCCTCCGGCGTGGTGAACTTCAAGAAGGACTTCCTGATTGAATACGTCACCAAGTATAACGGTGAGGCCAGCGAAGCCTGGATCAACTCCGTGCTCAACGACGAGAACGCCTGGTATCTGCCCATCACCGACAGTGAGGTGAAGGTGAACCAGCTGCTCGTGCAAAATCCTTACTACCTATAACCCCCTAACGAACACTACGGAATATGAAAAAGATATTATTATGCTTATCAATGGTTCTTGCAGGCCTTACTGCCTGCGAAGACCCGAATGAAGGCGAGATGTTCGTAACGCCGACGGACCTGGAGTCGGAGATGTCGGTCATTGACGTGCTGGAGCGTGACGGCAATTACGGCCTGTGGCTGCAACTGCTGAGCCATGCCAACTACTACAATGCCCTGAAGGACGCTTCGGCCGAGGCCACCGTCTTCTGCCCTACCGACGAGGCCATCAATGCTTTCCTCGCTGACCGCGGCTACGCCACTGTCGAGGATATTCCCGTCGACTATGCCCGTTCGGTGGTGCAGACCCATATCATTGCCAACCAGTCAATCACTGAGACGATGCTCAACGACTACGCCGAGAAGAATTCCTACATTCCGTCGCAGAACCTGTTTGAGTCGTACCTCACGATGGCCTTTGGCTACACCATCACCGATGTGGACGATGCCGAGCGCACCGACGACATCTATGTGGCCGACTCCATCTTCATCAATAATCAGGCCCGTCTCGACAAGTTCACGGCCGTCACCTGCGCCAACGGTGTCATCTTCTCGATGGGCACGGTCATCACGCCGCTGGCCGAGACGATCATCGAGCGCCTGGAGCTTGACGACGAGTACTCCATCTTCTCGCAGGCCATCCGCGAGGCTCAGTATGATTCCATAGCCAGCAAGGTGCGCGACACGACCTATGTCGTCGGCGGCGGCTATGTGGTCAACAACTACAACTACACATGCTTTGCCGTGCCCGACGACGTCTATCGTCAGAATGGCATCAGCGATGTCAGCTCGCTGAAGTCCTGGCTCGTCAGCCATTCCAATGGTGAGGAGGCCAATGGCGACCAGGCCCTCACCCACTATCTGCAGTATCACTTCCTGCTGCGTGAGCACGACACCGAGGAGCTATTCGACTTCCTGAGCGAAGGCCAGACGCTCATCTTTGAGACGAAGCTCGACGGACAAGCCATCATCACCAACGACCTCGAGGGTCAGAAGACGCTCAACAAGACCATCCACATCCTGCGCAGCAACATTGCCGCCCGCAACGGTAATATCCAGAAGGTCGACGACGTGATGCCGGTCTATCATCCCGAGCCTGTCACGGTGCGCTGGGACTTCCTCAACTCCGCCGACATCATCGCCTTCGTCAACGCCTGGGGCGCCGCCAACGGTAACGGCCTCGTCTTCTCGAATCCCTTGGCCAATGCGGAGCGCAAGATTGACCTGAGCGACGACCGTCGTAACGGCGATTACGGCACGCTCACGTCGTTCACCTATAAGAACACCGACTCCCGCGCCTCAGTCAGTCAGTACCCCGTCGTGGGCTTCATCAAGGAGCAGTATGCCGCCGCCAACAACCAGTCGACGGCCCGCTATGCCACCTACATGAACAACTACATGATGCTCAACCTGGGCTATGCCGGCTGGATTCAGTTCACCACGCCCTCCATCATCGCCGGCCGCTACAAGGTGGTGCTCCACTACTGCGCCGACGTGTCGCTGCAGAGCTATTTCTCGTCGGGCAGCCTGACGAAGTTCGAACTCGACGACCGCGTGGCTAATCTGTATGTCTACAAGGGTCTGGCCGACATCATCAGCGCCCGCAACCGCGTGCTCTATGGCTCTGTCGACATGACGCTGTTCGAGTCAATCGAGTTCACCGAGTCGGGCAACCACACTTTCCGTGCCACTATGATGGACATCAACGCCAAGACCAGTTCCACGTATCATCAGATGTACGACTATCTTGAATTTATTCCCCTCGACTAAAACAACATACGAAGATGAAAAAGATATTTCAATTCATACCTGCGCTGGCCCTGCTGACCCTTATGGCAGCAGGATGCTCCGACTGGGATGACCACTTCGAAGGTCAGGAAGTGACCTCTACCGACGTGACCATCTACGGCGGCGACATCGTCAGCTACATGAAGTCGACGGCCGACGTCAGCCAGTTCTCCACGCTTCTGCAGGAAGCAGACATCTACGACAGCACCTTCACCGACAAGGAGTACACCTTCATCGTGTGCGACAACTCGGTGTTCAACAATGGTGCCACGGTGGCCGACCGCCGTCAGTTTGCCCGCTACAGCGTCGCCGACATGGCCATTGCCCCCTCGACGCTGACCGACGGCTACGGCATTCACACCCGCTCGGGCAAGAACGTGTGGGTCTACGGCGAGGGAGCCTCGCAGCGTCTCGACGACTTTAGCATTCAGAAGGTCGTGCGCACCACGAACGGCTATATATATTATATAAGTGGTGTGCTGCCCATTCGCAGTTCCGTCTACGACTACTTCCTGCAACTTGGCGACGACTACTCCCGCTTCAAGGAGATTGTCGGCAAGTTCGAGGAGCGGTTCTTCGACCGTGAGCACAGTGCCGTCGTCGGCGTCAACGAAGCCGGCCAGACCGTCTACGACTCCATCTTCTACACCCGCAACACGCTGATGGACCGCTATACGGCCGACGGCATCGAATACTGGAATATGCACGATGAGAGCTACATGACCACCATGTTCATTCCTGCGAACGCCCAGATCGACCAGGCCCTCCGGAACGCCCTCGACAGCATTCCTGCCTGGCTGAACCGCGAGGCCACCGATGCCGACCGCGAGAAGTTTGAGAAGTGGATTGTCGAGGCTTGCTTTGTCAACCGTTTGCTCAGCGATGCCGATGTGGCTGCCAATGCCGAGGACTTCCAGTGTGCCGACGGCTACCTGATGAACATCGACCGACAGGCCGACATCACGACCTACGACAAGGAGGAAGCTGCCTGGTGGCGCCCCTCAGTGCAGACCGTCGACGTCAGCCGCAAGGTGAATCTGAGCAATGGTGTCGCCTACTACACGACGAACTTCAAGATTCCCAACCACGTCATCATCTACCGCGTCAAGTCGCGCTTCTATGAACTCTGGAGCGAACTGGATGAGAGCGAACGCGACCAGTACTTCCGTTGGAGCCACTGGACCAACCCCGACATCATCTACGACGCACAGGGCGAGTTCTTCCTTTCGGCCACGCTGCCCACCATCTACTACCACGTGCTGACAGCCATCCCCGACGATGATGCCATCGCGGACAACCTGCACTGCCGCCTCGACTACGACGGTCTGGTGTGCACCTACGACCAGCGCGGCAACCCCTCCGGCGTCCTGGAGTGCAACCTGCCCGCCGGCGAGTATTATCTGCGCATGGGCTTCGTCCATAGTCTGTCCTACACACTCGACATCTACTTCAATGGCGAGCTCGTCGTCAAGGACCTGGCCATGAACGCCCACGGTGCCAACTACCACTTCGACCGCAGCGGCGCGAGCGACATCCCCCACTACGGCATCTGGGAGACAGGCTATCCTGAGGGCTACGACCCCAACGACTGGATTGAGATCAACGAGAACGCCAGTGCCTACGACACCGACGGCTACACCATGGGCATCGTCAACCTGAAGCAGAACGGCAATTTCCACATCACGCTTGATTCGTTCGACGAAGCCCAAGCCTGGGATGCCAGCCAGGGCCGTACTAAGAACAACAAGACTCAACTCATGATGTATCACTGGTGTCTGCGTCCAACTCATAACAACTACTAAGCCATGCGAAAGATGAAAAGACTCTATATCATGCTGGCAGCCATAGGCCTCTGCGCCGCTGCCAATGCACAGAATCATACACTCAACTCGGTTGTCAAGGGTGTCGACGGCCAGCCCGTCAGCGGTGCCATCGTCTCAATCCTCGGCGAGAGCACATCGGTGCTGACCGACGAGAACGGCCAGTTCACGCTGGTCACGCCCGATGAGGATGCCCTCGTCAGCATTCAGGCCGAGGGATTCTACACCAAGTCGCTGCCCCTGCGCCTGCTCATCAAGAAGCAGCAGGCACCGTCGTTCCAGATTGTGCTCACCCCCGAGTCGGAGTCCCTCTACAACGGCAAGGTCGAGACGCCCTACGCCTCCCTGTCACGTGAGGCCAAGTCGGTGCTGACCGTCGGTGTCGAGAACAAGGACTACAGCAGCAAGCTCTCCCTCGGAGCCGCCACCCGCGACCAGCTGTCCGGACTTCAGGTGGTCGAGAAGAGCGGCATGCCCGGCGAGGGCACCTACCTGAACCTGCGCGGCATCCACTCTTTTGTGGCTGACAACAACCCGCTCATCGTCATCAACGGCGTGCCCTATCTGGGCAACCAGGACATCTCGGGCGTCATCAACGGCTACTCCCGCGACATGCTCTTTGGCTATTCGCCCCGCGACATCCGCAGCGTCACGGTGCTCAAGGGTGCCGATGCTGCCATCTACGGTTCGATGGGCTCCAACGGCGTCATCATGATTGAGACGCAGCAGGCCACCAGCGACAACCTCGACACGCGCATCTCGTTCAGCGGGCAGTATGGCTTCAACCTGAAGAACACGGCCATGCCCATGATGAACGCCACGCAGTACCGCAACTACCTGACCGACCTCGGCATGACGGCCTACCCCACCATGGCCTCGCTGACCGACGACTACCCCTTCCTGCAGAACGGCCAGAACATGTACAGCTACCTGTTCAATGAGAACACCGACTGGATGAAGGAGATCCAGCGCAAGGGCTTCATGACGGAGAACATCTTCCGCGTGGAGGGCGGCGACGAGATTGCCAAGTACAACATCTCGTTCGGCTATACCAACAACACGGGGACACTCCGCGGCACGTCCACCAACCGCTACCACACGCTCATCTCAAGCGACGTGATGGTCAGCCGCAAGGTCGACATCACGGCCAACGTGGGCCTCTCCTACATCACCAGCGACCTGCTCAACACGGGCATGCAGATGGAGACCAGCCCCATTCTCTCGGCCTATCACAACATGCCCCTGCTCAATGCCTACGCCAAGCAGGAGGACGGCTCGCTGCTGAAGACCTTTGCCCACTACGACGGCTGGAACGTCAGCGCCATCCCCACCCTGCCCTACGACAACGTGAGCAACCCGCTGGCCATCGTCAAGACCAGCGAGGGCGGCGACAAGATCTACGACGCCAACGCCGGGCTCGGTCTGAACTATAAGTGGAACGACTTCCTGACCCTCTCGGCCCTGGTCAACCTCTACTACAACTACACCGAGGAGACCATGTTCATCCCCGGCGTCACCGACCGCGCCATCATGCCGCAGGTCTACGGCACGGGCCTCAACAAGGTGGCCGAAGGCGTCATCCGCCAGTCGGTGAACACCTATTCGCTCTCAGCCAAGTACAACCGCACGTTCAACAAGCTGCACGAGTTCAAGGGCCTGGCCATGGCCCGCGTGATGACCCGCAGCATGGAGTACGACGTCTCTGAGGGCTACAACACGGCCAACGACTTCTTCAAGACCCTCGATGCCACCGACACCGAGAAGCAGACGGGCGGCAGCAACCTCGACTGGAACTACATGGGTCTGGCCCTGCATGGCGACTATGTCTACAACAAGCTCGTCAAGGGAACCCTCGGACTGACCATCGACGGCACCAGCGTGACCGGTGCCGACGCAGCCCGCTTCGGCTTCTTCCCCTCGGCCGGCATCACCTTCATGGCTGCCAACACGGGCTGGCTGCCCAACAGCTTCAACCAGCTGAACTTCACGCTCGAGGCCAGCATGAGCGGCAACAGCCGTTTCTCCTCGAACTACGGCAAGAACTACTACGTCAGTTCCAACTTCTTCAACATCGGCGCCATCGTCCGCTCGAACGTGCCTAACACGAAGCTGACGTGGGAGAAGAAGCGCCAGCTGGACTTCGGCCTCGACGCCCAGATGCTCGACGGGCGCCTCGACCTGAGTGCAGCCGTCTATGCCAACCAGGCCTACGACTTGCTGCTCAGCCGCGACATCTCGTCGGTCTACGGCACCAACCTGTTCTACGACAACACGGGCAAGATCAACGGCCACGGACTTGAGCTGGCCTTCCGCGCCAACCCCATCCACACCCGCGACTTCGACCTCGTCGTGGCAGCCAACGTCACCAACCTCAAGAGCACCATCAAGTCGCTCGGCGGCGACGAGCGCTCCATCATCCGCTATACGGGCTACAATAACGACGACGCCCAGATGCTGATGGCCGTGGGCCGCACGCCCTATCAGTTCTATGGCTACCTGACCGACGGTATCTATGCCACCACGGCTGAGGCCCGCCAGGCAGGACTGGTCAACAGCAGCGGTCAGCCCTACGAGGCCGGCGACGTGCGCTTCGTCGACATCAGCGGTCCCAACGGCACGCCCGACGGCGTCATTAATGACTACGACAAGACGTCGCTCGGCAGCTCGATGCCCTCCGTCTTCGGCGGCATCAACCTGATGCTGCGCTACCGTCGCCTGTCGCTCGACGCCAACTTCGGCTACACCTTCGGTGCCCACCTCTACAACGCCACGCGCCGACAGGTGGAATCGATGGACAAGTTCTACAACCAGTCGACGGCCGTCATCGACCGCTGGCAGGTCGAGGGACAGCAGACCACCATCCCCCGCGCCAACTACGGCGACCCGATGGGCAACAACGACTTCAGCGACCGCTGGATTGAGGACGGCGACTACCTGAAGCTGCGCTCGCTGAAGCTCAGCTATCAGTTCGACAAGCTGTTCGACTTCGTGCGCAACGGCACCGTCTTCGTCGCTGCCGAGAACCTCTGGACGCTCACCCGTTATCTGGGCAGCGACCCTGAGTTCGCCTACAGCTACGACGAGCGCCTCCGCGGCTTCGACTATGCCAAGGCTGCCCTGCCCGTCACGGTCAAGATCGGGTTCAACCTGAACTTCTAAAAAGAGACCCACCCCCTGCCCCTCCCTGAGAGGGAGGGGGGAAGGAGCCCACCCCCGGCCCCTCCCCAAGGGAGGGGAGATAAGATGAACTTTAATATAAATGTAAAACTATTAAGATGAAACATAACGATATGAGTATCAGCAAGAGAATAAGACAAAGCCTTCTCTGCCTCCTGACTATATTAACTCCCCTCCCTTGGGGAGGGGTTG
>JAFTGI010000186.1 GCA_017458195.1 Prevotella sp. | reverse complement strand
TTTTTATTTTTTTATTTTTTCATTTTTTCATATCTTTGTAACCTTGAAATGACAAAACCATGATTCCTATGAAACGAAAAGTCCTTTACCTGGCCGGATGGCTGCTGGCGCTTTCCTGCCAGAACGCGCAAAAGTTCGATGTTTTTGTCCCGCAGGACGAGGTGCTCGACATCCCCGAATGCATCGTGACCAGCCCGCCGGACTCACTGCAGCTGGACAAGTTCTACACGAAGTATGTCGACGTCAACGGCATCCCGTTGGTGTCGTCGTGGCGCGTGCCCGACTCGGCCTTCACGGCTGCTCACCGCACGCTCTACGCCATGACGTCGATGCTGCCCGAGGCCGTGCTCGACTCGATGGTGGGCCGCGGCACCCGCGTGGCCATCATGGGCCGCTATGAAGGCACCACCGACCTGCCGGAGCATCACTACCTGGTGAACGACACGGCCCTGAACTGGGACCTGCGGGCCCGCGGACTGGGCGGCGACCTGGAGCTGCCGCTGACCAGCTGTGCCGAGGAGAACGTGCTGGCCTATCAGATTGACAAATACCACGCTGAGGACATCCTCATCCATGAGTTTGCCCACAGCATCCACCTCATCGGGCTGATGCTGGCCGTGCCCGACTTCGACGACCGCCTCAAGGCATGCTATGAGCAGGCCAAGGCCAGCGGTATCCTCGACGGCACCTACCGCATCACCGACAAGGAGGAATACCTGGCCGAGGCCGTGCAGGACTGGTTCAACGTGAACGCTGAGATGCCCCACACCGACGGCAAGCACAACTGGTGCAACACTCGCGAGGAGCTGCAGCAGTTCGACCCCGACCTCTATGCCCTTCTGGCCGACTATTTCCCGCAGACCAGCCTCCAAATCAGCAAGCACCCGAAAATCAACAATTGTCACAAGGAATAGTCAGGTGTGGCGCATAGTTGCGCCCTCATCGCAAGAATGAACAACCCTCCCAAGCCCCGCGACGGCCGCAGCGTGCCCCAGATGCACAAGCGCAGCCTGCAACACGACTACCACGGCCGTGGCATCTACCTCATCACCCTCTGCACCGAAGGGCGCAAGCCTCTTTTGGGCAGACTCATTGGAGAAAAGCCAAGCGAGGCCGCCATTGAGCCTACCGCCCTGGGGCGCGAGGTGCTGCGCTGCTGGGAACAGATTCCCGTCATGCAGCGACAGCTGGCAGAGCAAAAGACCATGAGGACGGGCCTGCCCTGCGAGCGCGACATCATCCTGCTGAGCAGACAGCTGATGCCTGATCATTTTCATGGCATTATCTTTGTCAGGAAGGATATGGACATTGCGCTCGGCAACGTCATCAAGGGGTTCATGATTGGCTGCACCAAGGCTTTCAACGGGGCTTCCCCGCAAGTATGCGGGGCACAGGGACAGCGCGCTCCCTTGCTCCCCCTCTGGGAGAAAGGCTACCACGACCGTCTGCTGCTGCATGAGGGGCAGCTGCAGAACATGATTAATTACGTCCGCGACAATCCGCGCCGCCTCTTGCTCCGCCGTCAGCATCGCGACCTTTTCGCCGTTCAGCGGAATGTGCGATTCTGGCAATGGTCATTCTCAGCCATCGGGCAGGTGCAGCTGTTGGATGCGCCCCTTACGGCGGTCCATGTGCGGCGGTATTTCAATGATAGTCAGCGCCGCGATTACATGAACGGCTGCATCCTGGCAGCCCGCCGCGGTGCCGTCCTGGTCAGCCCGTTCATCAGTGAGCATGAGAAGCGGGTCCGCGAGGAGGCATTCCGCGAGGGGCTCCCCTACATACAGCTGTGCGCAGGGCCCTTCTCCGACTACCACAAGCCTCCAGGCGAGCTGATGGACGAATGTTCCAAGGGCAACCTGCTGTTGCTCACCCTTGCCACTGGGGCCGAAAAGACGCACCACATCACCCGCGACGAATGTTCCGGACTGAATGCCCTGGCCGAAAGCATGGCCCGATATAGTACAGAAAACCTAACGACTACTACTTATGCAAATCAGTAAAGAAACCTATGAGCGGCGGCGCGCCAGACTCAAGTCCGACCTTGGCAGCGGACTGCTGCTGTTCCTCGGCAACGACGAGGCTCCGATGAACTATGCCGACAATACCTATCGGTACAGGCAGGACTCGACTTTCCTATACTTCTTCGGGCTCGACTATGCCGGACTGGCGGCCGTCATCGACATCGATGAGGACCGCGAGATTGTCTTCGGCAACGACCTAACCATCGACGACATCGTCTGGACGGGGGCCATGCCCTCGCTGAAGGACAATTGCGCCGCAGTGAGCATCGCCGACAGCCGACCGATGGCCGGGCTGAAAAGCTATTTGGACAAGGCCCGCAGCAAGGGACAGACCATCCGTTTCCTGCCGCCCTATCGGGGCGACCACCACGTATGGCTGTGGGAGCTGTTGGGCATTGAGCCGAAGTCGCAGGCCGACATGGCCTCCTTCGAGTTCATCAAGGCCGTCGTCGACCAGCGCAACCATAAGGACGACGAGGAGCTGCGCCAGATTGAGGAGGCCGTCGACCTGAGCACCCGCATGCACCTGGCCGCCTACGGCATGGTCCGGCCCGGACTGCACGAGGCTGAGGTGGCCGCCGTGGTGGAGCAGGTGTGCTGCAGTCGTCCGGGGTGCATGCTGGCCTTCCCCACGATTGCCACCGTGCAGGGGCAGGTGCTTCATAACCATGGTTTCATCCATGAGCTCCGCGAGGGCGACATCTTCCTGCTCGACGCTGGGGCCGAGAACGCCGCGCACTATGCCGGCGACCTCTCGTCGGCCATGCCCGTCGGCGAGCGCTTCACCGACCGTCAGGCAGCCGTCTACGAGATCCACCTGCGCAGCTTCCGTGCCGCCGTCGACAAGCTGAAGCCCGGCGTGCCCTTCCGCGAGGCCCACATCGCCGCCGCCACCGAGATAGCGCGCGGCATGAAGGAACTGGGCCTGATGAAGGGCGACCCCGCCGAGGCAGCCGAGGCCGGCGCCTACGCCCTGTTCTTCCCTTGCGGACTGGGTCACATGATGGGCCTCGACGTGCACGACATGGAAAACCTCGGCGAGCAGTATGTGGGCTATGCCGACGGCATGCAGAAGTCGACGCAGTTCGGCTTCAAGTCGCTCCGCCTGGCGCGTCCCCTGGAGCCGGGCTTTGTGTTCACCGTCGAGCCGGGCATCTACTTCATCCCCGAGCTGATGGACCGCTGGCAGGCCGAGCACCGCTTCGAGGACTTCATCTGTTACGACCGCCTCGGGCCCTGGCGCTCGTTCACCGGTCTGCGCAACGAGCTCAACTACGTGATAACCCCCGACGGTGCCCGACAGTTAGGCACCATCAAGAAGCCAATGACCATCGAAGAAGTTTATGAGAAGAAGACCCACCCCCTGCCCCTCCCTGTGAGGGAGGGGAGTGTATAGTCTAAGAATCTGAGAAACAGAATAAACACAAAATATGTATGGAAAATCCAACGAATAAAGTAATTACTCCCCTCCCTCACAGGGAGGGGCAGGGGGTGGGTCTCCGCATCCAGCGCCTGCGCCAGCAGAACATGGACACCCCGACGACGCTGTCGATAGAGCGGGCACTGATTGAGACCGCTTTCTATAAAGAGCACTACGGCACGATGCCGACACCCGTGCTGCGCGCCCGCAACTTCTATGAGATCTGTAAGAAGAAGACCATCTACATCGGGCCCGACGAGCTCATCGTGGGCGAGCGCGGGCCGGTGCCCAAGGCGGTGCCGACGTTCCCCGAGCTGACCTGCCACTCGGTGGAGGACCTGCACGTGCTCAACGAGCGCGAGCTGCAGCGCTACACCATCTCGCAGGAGGACATCGACACCTACGAGCGCGAGGTGATTCCCTACTGGCGGGGCAAGACGCAGCGCGAGCGCATCTTCAACCACGTCTCGCGGGAATGGGAGGAGGCCTACCACGCCGGCGTCTTCACCGAGTTCATGGAGCAGCGCGCCGCCGGTCATACGGCCATGGACGGCAAGATGTACCGCGAGGGACTGCTCGACGTGAAGGCCCGCATCGAGAAGAAGATTGCGAGCCTCGACTACATCTACGACCCTGAGGCCACCGACAAGCAGCAGGAGCTGGAGGCCATGGCCATCTCGTGCGACGCCGCCATCCTCTTTGCCGAGCGCCATGCAGAATTAGCTGAAAAGATGGCTGCAGGCGAGAACGACGAGCAGCGGAGGCGGGAACTACTGAAGATTGCCGACGTCTGCCGCTGGGTGCCTGCCCATGCGCCGCGCGACCTGTGGGAGGCCATCCAGATGTACTGGTTCGTGCATCTTGGCACGGTCACCGAGCTGAACGGCTGGGACTCGATGAACCCCGGACACATCGACCAGCACCTGTGGCCGTTCTATGAGCGCGGCCTCAGCGACGGCACCCTGACGCGCGACCAGGCCAAGGAGCTGCTCGCGTGCCTGTGGATCAAGTTCAACAACCAGCCCGCGCCGCCGAAGGTGGGCGTGACGGCCCTTGAGAGCGGCACCTACAACGACTTCACCAACATCAACATCGGTGGCGTGGACCGCGAGGGCAAGAGCGCCGCCAACGAGCTGTCATATATCATTCTGGAAATCCAGGAGGAGCTGCACCAGCTGCAGCCGGGACTGAGCATCCACATCGCCAAGAACACGCCCGACGACTTCCTGCTGGCCGGCATCCGCGTCATCCGCAAGGGCCACGGCTACCCGTCGGTCTTCAACCCCGACACCTACGTCGAGGAGATGGTGCGCGCCGGCAAGTCGCTTGAGGATGCCCGCGAGGGCGGCTGCTCGGGCTGCATCGAGGTTGGCGCCTTCGGCAAGGAGGCCTACCTGCTGACGGGCTATCTGAACACGCCGAAGATTCTGGAAATCACGCTGAACAACGGCGTCGACCCCGAGACGGGCAAGCGGCTGGGTCTGGAGACCGGCGACCCGCGCTCATTCACGACCTTCGAGCAGCTCTACGACGCCTGGCACCGCCAGATGGAGTATTTCGTCAACCTGAAGCTGTCGGTGAACAACTACATTGAGCGCATGTTCTCGCTTTACGCCCCGGCCACCTTCCTCAGCCTCTATATTGACGACTGCATCGAGAAGGGCCGCGACTACTACAGCGGCGGCGCCCGCTACAACACGACCTACATCCAGTGCACCGGTCTCGGCACCATCACCGACTGCTTCACTGCCCTGAAGAAGCACGTCTTCGAGGACCATCGCTACACCATGGACCAGATGCTGGAGGCCTGCAAGAACAACTGGGGAGAAGCCGCTATTATGCGCCAGTACATCCGCAACCACACGCCCTTCTTCGGCAACGACGATGCCTATGCTGACGACATCGCCCTGCGCGTCTACGACGACCTGGTGAAGGCCATCGAGGGACGGCCCAACACGCGCGGCGGCGAGACCCACCTGAACATGCTGTCGACGACCTGCCACAACTATTTCGGCTCGGTCTGCGGTGCCACGCCCAACGGCCGCTTCGCCCACTTCGCCATCAGCGACGGCACGTCGCCCGCCCACGGCAGCGACACCCACGGCCCGACCGCCGTCATCAAGTCGCTCGGCAAGCTCGACCAGACCCGCAGCGGCGGCACGCTGCTCAACATGCGCTTCGTGCCCTCGCTGCTCAAGCGCGAGGAGGACCAGCGCAAGCTGGCCTCGCTCATCCGTACCTACTTCCATCTGGGTGGCCACCACATCCAGTTTAACATCGTTGACACCGCGACACTGCTCGACGCCCAGCAGCATCCTGATGACTATCGCGACCTGCTCGTCCGCGTGGCCGGCTATAGCGACTATTTCAACGACATGACCGAGCAACTGCAGAACGAGATCATTGCCCGAACGGAGAACGATGAATATTGAGCCCACCCCCAACCCCTCCCCAAGGGAGGGGCGTTTGGATAGTTCTGCCGCCAGTACAGCGCTTGTTTTCGATATTAAGCGCTACGCCATCAACGACGGGCCTGGCATCCGGACAACCATCTTCATGAAGGGCTGTCCGATGCACTGCGTGTGGTGCCACAATCCTGAGAGTTGGTCGCCACGCGCACAGCTGCTTTACAAGCAGTCGAAGTGCATCGGATGCCAGACGTGTGTCGACGTCTGTCCGCAGCATTGCCTGAAGCTGACGCCCGACGGCATCGTCAGGGGCGAGGGCTGCACGATGTGCGGCCGCTGTGCCGACGAGTGTCCGACGAGGGCCTTGGAGGTGTGCGGCCGCCAGTGGATCATGGATGCGCTGATGGACGAGGTGGAGAAGGAGCGCCTGGTGATGGAGCAGAGCGGCGGCGGGGTGACCCTCTGTGGCGGTGAGCCGCTGATGCATCCCGACTACACGCTCGAGCTGCTGCGCGAGCTGGGGCGCCGCGGTTTCCACCGCACGGTGGACACCACGCTCTATGCCCAGACGGCCGTCGTCGAGGCCGTGGCAGCCGAATGTGAGCTCATGCTGGTCGACCTGAAGCTGATGGACAGCGAAAAGCACCGCCGCTACACGGGCGTCGGCAACGAGCTGATCCTGCAGAACCTGCGCCTGATAGCCGCGGCTGGCCACGACTTCCGGATTCGCATCCCCCTCATCGAGGGCGTCAACGCCGACGAGGAAAACATCGAGGCCACCGCCCGTTTTCTCTCAACCCTAAATTCTCAATTTTCAATGTTCAATGTTCAATGTTCAATAATTCACCTGCTCCCCTACCACGACGTCGGCCGCGACAAGCACCGTCGCATGTGGAGCCAATACAACCCTGAGCAACTGCCCATGGCGACGCCCACGGAGGAAACCCTGGAGCGCTGCCGGCGACAGCTGGAAGCCAAGGGGCTGAAGGTCGTCATCGGCGGGTAGCCATCCCAAACAAATGACATAATATGCGTTTTCAGCCAAGTTCAACAACGGAGAATCGACACGTCCTTCGAGTAGTGTATAGCCCAGCTATACAGAGTGTATTCCCGGACTATACAACGTGTATTCCCGGGCTATACAGCCTTTAAGCGGCAGGATTGGTTGCACCCGACAGAAATGCATAAACAACAGAAATAACCAAATATACATACAACAGACTATGAACATCATCAATCAACGACTTCAGGACCTGCGCGAGGTGATGCGCCGCGAGCATCTGGCCGCGTTCATCTTCCCCAGCACCGATCCGCATCAGAGTGAATACGTGGCCGACCACTGGAAGGGCCGCGAGTTTATCAGTGGCTTCAACGGCTCGGCCGGCACGGCCGTGGTGACGATGCAGTCGGCCGCCCTCTGGACCGACTCGCGCTACTTCATTGCCGCCGAGGAGCAGCTGCGCGGCACGGAGTTCCAGCTGATGAAGCTCAAGATGCCCGGCACGCCCACCATCGCCGGATGGATCAAGGAGCAAGAGACCGGGGGTGGGTCTTCCACCGAGGTGGGCATCGACGGCATGGTCAGCTCGACGGCCGAGGTGAGGGAGCTCATCAGCGAGCTGCGCCTCAACGGCGGCTTCACGCTGCGCACCAACCTCGACCCGCTGCGCGAGATATGGCACGGCCGCCCCATCATCCCCGAGGCGCCCGCCTTCGTCCAGCCGATGGAATATGCGGGCGAGGCGGCTCACGACAAGATCCGCCGCATCCGCCAGGCCCTGCGCGAGAAGCACGCCGACGGCATGCTCATGGCCTCGCTCGACGACATCGCCTGGACGCTCAACCTGCGCGGCAGCGACGTCCACTGCAACCCCGTCGTGGTGAGCTATCTGCTCATCGCGTCGAACAAGGTGACGCTCTATGTCAACCCGGCCAAGATCACGGCTGAGGTGAAGGCCTACCTGAAGCAGGAGGGCATCGAGACCGACCGCTACGAGAACGTGGTCAAGGGTCTGAAGGATTATTTCGAATACAACATCCTGCTCGACCCGCAGGAGGTGAACTACACGCTGTTTAAGTCCGTCGGGCGCGAGATCATCGAGGCCGAGAGCCCCGTGAAGCGCATGAAGACGGTGAAGAACCCCACTGAGATTGCGGGTTTTCGTAAGGCGATGCTGAAGGACGGCATCGCCATGGTCAAGTTTCTGAAGTGGCTGGATGAATTTCGAAGGTGCGAAGGTACGAAAGTACGGGGGGACGAGGATAGTCCTGCCACTGGCGTGTCTGACCTCGTACCTTCGTACCCCCATACCCCCGTCCCCACGATATTAACCGAACTCGGCGTCGACGAGCGCCTCACTGCCTTGCGCGCCGAGCAGCCGGGCTTCCGCGGACTGTCGTTCGACACCATCGCAGCCTATGGCATCCACGGCGCCATCGTGCACTATGAACCGACGCCGGAGACCGACATTCCCCTGAAGCCCGAGGGCCTGCTGCTGCTCGACAGCGGCGGCCAGTATCCCGACGGCACGACCGACATTACCCGCACCATCGCCCTCGGCCCCCTGACGGACGAGATGAAGCACGTCTACACGCTGGTGCTGAAGGGACATATACAGGTGGAGCTGGCGAAGTTCCCGTCGGGCATCAGCGGCACACAGCTCGACGTGCTGGCCAAGCGGGCCATGTGGCGCGAGGGACTGAGCTACCTGCACGGCACGGGCCACGGCGTCGGCTCGTTCCTCAACGTCCACGAGGGACCTCACCAGATCCGCATGGAGTGGAAGCCCGCACCGCTCGTGGCCGGCATGACCGTCACCGACGAGCCCGGCATCTACCTCGAGGGCCGCTTCGGCGTGCGCATCGAGAACACACTGCTCATCGTGCCCTATCGTGAGACTGAGTTCGGCGAGTTCCTCGGATTCGAGTCGCTGACGCTCTGCCCCATCGACAAGCGCCCCATCGTCCGCGAGATGCTCGATGAGGAGGAAATCCAGTGGCTCAACGACTATCATCAGATGGTCTTCGACCGCCTGTCGCCTCACCTCACGGCTGACGAGCAGGCATGGCTGCGCGAGGCCACGCTGCCGCTGTGAACCCTAAGGAAATAAAGAAAAAAGGAGGATATCATCATGAAGAAAAGATTCTGGAAAGTATCGAACGTGCTGATGAGCTCGGCCATCGCCATGCTGGGCTTCAGCGGCTGCCGCACCACTCAGCAGACCGACCCCGTGAAGGTGGCCTACGGACCGCCCCCGGGCTACGAGATGGAGCTGCAGCGCCGAGCACAGGAGCAGGCGAAGGCTGAGGCCGAGCGTCAGGCTCAGCTGGAGCAGCAGAGGGAGCGCGAGCGCATGGACAAGGTGAAGCTGGTCTACGGGCCGCCCCCGTCGCCCTACCGCAATGCCACGCCCGACCCGGACGGCATCTACGACATCGTGGAGGACATGCCGAGCTTCGACGGCGACATCACGCAGTGGATTGCCGAGCACCTGCGCTATCCTGCCCAGGCCCGCCGGCAACAGATTGAGGGCCGGGCGATCGTGAGTTTCATCGTCCGCGACGACGGCACCATTGACGGCGTCACGGTCGTCCGCTCCGTCAACCGCCTGCTGGATGCCGAGGCCGTCCGCCTCGTCAAGTCGATGCCACAATGGCGTCCCGGCGGCCACAATGGCCGCCCCGTCAACGTGCGCTACGTGCTGCCCGTCGACTTCCGGCTGTAAGCTTTCTTTTAGAAATAATAGGTTAGCCATGCCAGACTGTCTGCCTTCTCAGCATGGCCTACTTGCGGTGTGGGCTTATCTTTTTCTTTTTTCCCTTCTGTATGACGATTCCCTCGTTGTACCTGATATCCATGAGTCTTCCTCCATAATCGAACACTTGTCCTCTGTCGTGGTGTTGCGCGTTGCTGGGCATTGTAGCATGATTAACCTCTGTGTCGCGATATATAATTATTTTCCGGATGGCTCCTGCTCCGGACAGACCGAAGCAGAGCGGGCCATCAACGTCCATCGCAACGACGGCATGGCCATTTCTGGTCTTTGTGGGCGCCGTGGTCGATAACACTCTTGGTGTGATGCCGTTGTCATCAGCGTCGTCCGTCCACGTATTGATCCGCAGTCGTGTATAACCCTCTCCTTTGTAGTTGTAACCTTCGCTGTCATAAATGATTTCGACGACGTCACCCTTCTTGACGCTATCCAAGGCTGCGCAGCTTCCTTCCCATGTGTATAGTCCCCTGCCGTGGAAATTGACCCAAGAATTGTCCGAGGGAACATACAACCGCGAAAGCGAACGACAAGGGACGCTTCTCACGCTGGTGGTATTCTGACGGATTGGGTCGTAAATATAGCCATCGGGGGCTTCTTTTGGGACACGGTGTACCATCATCAAATTGTCCATGCTGCCAAAGTCCTGCTCCCAAAAGGCGGTTCCTTGATTCACGGGATCAGTATTTGTGCTGACGTCAGTATCCAAATGAACCGTATCTTCGCTTCCAATGCCGATCATAGAGATAAGGCTTGATTCCCCTTTCATAGGAGAGACGGCTACCACGTAGTCGCCATCGCCATACGCAGAACAGTCGTAGGAAACGGTGAAACCGTCATAAACTTCATAGGTATGGCTTTCCATCAGGTTATAGTTTCGGTAAATAGAAACCATGGTCGCTTCATCAACAAATTCAAACGTCAGAGTCAGAGCAAACGGAGACTCTGTGAACCTGCTTTCCATGCCCAGCCTCATTGGTGTAGTAGACTCCAATATTCTAGAGTCACATTCCGAAAGCGATGTGTACGCCAGACATCCAGCTGTATGGACCTGTGCCCAGATAAATGTAAATATCAATGCCCATCTTTGCATATCCTTCATATCCATCCCCTTATTATGCTAATTCGTTACAGAGGTTATTGCGATAATCTATTTTATAGATATCTTCTTTTCATACATACGACCATTTATATAATATGTGACCGTATAAACGCCAGAATGCCTAACTGGAATGTCAAAATGATGCTGTCCTTCTCTTAAAATCTCCCTATTAACACGCATTATGGCTGCTCTGCCATATGGGGTAGAAATGGCCAATGAAACAGAGGCGTCATAATCAAGCGAAATATCGACTCTTATGAATCGGTTATCAGCTGTAACGGAAAAAATATCCGAGTCATTACTATTTGATATTCCTTTTGGTGCCAATAGTGTCGTTTGGGCATTGGCACTATCCAATATGGCTTTTATGAATAGAATGGTATTAGCTTGTATCGAATAACGTATTTTCTTGTTGTTCTCGTCTATATTAACGGAGTCATTATAATTTTTTACAGATTGTACTAGATCATAGTGCAGGGGAACTGCTACGTCATCAATGAGTTTGAAAGCTAAATGGTCACCATTGTTGGCATTAATATATACGAAGTTCATCAGTTCTGGCGTTTGTTGACAGAGTGACCGAAGGGAGTTATAGGCTGAGCTGTTCGATAGTCCTGTCATGCAATCAAAGTTTGGATTGTTAATAACAGTTTTACACTGGTCATATAAAGTCTGAAATGAATTTATTTGTCGACGTTTAAGTCCGGTGGTTTTTTGCCTAATAGTAGCTATCTCATCATTTGTCAATTCAACATTTTTGTAGACGAAATCAATATACCCGATTCCTAATTCGTCCATGTCCTTCAATTCAAAAATAGACCATCTCCTATAATGAAGTATGATAAGACTATCACCGTCTTCAGCATAATTCTTTAGTGCATAGCGGGGATGAAAAATACGTTCGCTTGTTCCAACCTTGCTTTCCCAAGCATAACCGAGTGCACTGCTTGTACCATATGCTTTGACTGTTGCGTAGACGCATATGGAATCTTCAGGTGTTATATATAGATCTATATCACTATTGCTTTCCGTTGCGTCTTCTCTTGTGTACAATTTACTTCTTAAGAATGCGTCAATTGGAGCCAAGGGTTTATCGGGTGACCCTGTGTTGAATTGGAACAGCTTTAAATAAGGGTTGTCATAGTTGATTTCATCTGCAGCCCATGCAATATGGTCGTATTCAAGGGAGGATGGTCCAGAAATCATGATGTCATCGAAATTGTCAAAATAGTTGTCATAATACATCTTCAAATTTGTATTGTCATGTACTATTGGACATCCGGCATAGACATCAATCATATTACGAATTCCATAGTCTGTAGTTACATAATCACTTGTGGCAATAACACCAATAACGTCATGGGTATTATCTCCTATAAACCTTGCTGTTTTTCCCCAGTTGAATGAATTGTTCGAAGAGTAATCATCGTTATATGCGATAACTTCTCCCGAATTACCTATTACGTATAACTGAGGATCCCAATACTTACTTGTGACAAAAATATTGTATGGTTGTTCACTATTATTTAAGGATGGGTATGCATAATAATTGTGCGATACTGGACTAATGACATTAAAACCATTATCTACTATAATATTGGCGGTTTTACCAGTTTCTTCATTAACTGTCGTAACCAATAGATGATATGTTCCAGAGATCGCTGGTGTAAATGTATAAAAATCCTGACTAATTGTACTGTTTATCCATGACGTTGTCCTGAATATTGAGAATGTGTCAGGGTTGTTTTCGTAAAACATTCTAATCTCACATAATGTATTACTTCTCACTCTTATGAAATGTTGCGTTCCAGCGTTAAAGGAAAAAGACTGACGAAATGTTTCTCCGATATAACTTCTGATCGAAGCATCGAATGTATACTGCATTATAGACTGATTGCTTGTCTGACGAGCGATTGTTCGATTTCTGTAAAAGCCTTGTGAGAACTCTCTTGCCTGACTATTACTTATTTGGAATTGTCCCAAGTAAAGATTTGATGAATCGTCAAAGGTTACTGCGACAACGTAATCTCCATCGTCATTCCAATTAGAAAGGTTGAACGTATAATCTTCTCCTTCTGTTACACTTATCAGCGAATCTATCTGAAGGTTATAATTCTTGTAAATCTTTACATTGGTGGCCGTACTTGTAAAGCCGAAGTAAAGTGAAAGTGATTGCAGAGAGTCATTGTATACACCAGACAGTGAATTAACATATGAGCTTGGGGCTAAATGAGGATACCAAGGCTCGTTTTCATTTTCAATAGGTGAGTCACCCTCTATTTTAAAGTACTTGACCGACGACGGTGAAATTGGCTCTGCCTGCGATGTAATTCCAATTAGCCCCATCATGATAATAATGGTTGCGAATCTCTTTGTAGTTGTTTCCATAACTTCTTTGTTTTAATTAATTTTTCCTGCAAAGTTATGAAGATATAAACAGAAAAGCAAGTAATTACGTATTTTTTTAGATACGATGTAACATGAGTAATATTGGTCTGAAGTAAGTGAAAATTAGCGAGTTGAGAATTGATTATAGAAAGATTCTGCACCTAAAATGTTACACAGCTAACAGCTGCATTACTTCTTCCTGCTTCTTTTCAGCCTTGTTTTTGTCATGCCTATGGCGGCCCTACCAACCCCGAGAACCCGTTCTTTCTCTGTATCGTCGAATCCCATGTCATCCAATATCAGGTACGTGATAAGCCTTGGCGTCAGAGCACCATATGTAGTTCGCCATTCAGTGAACTTTTCATTTTGGAAGTATACAAAGAAATCAATAAAGCATTGTTCTGCTTCAGGAACGCTGTTGGATATTCTGCCGCCATTCTTTACAGAAGTATAAATTTCCCTCCCTTTTCCCAATCGCTCTAAAGTTGTGGATTGAAGCTGGGCTATTTCGTTTTGAAGAATAATCGTCCTCTTTTCTTTGTTGCAGATATCGTCAGACAGGCTACTGATTGCTGATTCTTTTTGTCTGATAAGAATCTCTTTAGCCTCTATCTGATTCTCATATTTCCAGACTCTTTTCTTGTGCCACCACCAAGAAATAATAAAAATTACAAGAAAGGCAATAAGTATGAACTGGAGCCTTACTATTCTATTGTTCTTACTATTCTTGATGACCTCGTAGTCATATTTGGCCTGCAGTTCTGCTATTGCGACTTGGCTGCCGTCTTTTTGAATTGAATCATTCAACTCTATATATTGCTGATATGCGTCTATGGCTAATTTGTCATTCCCACCTGCTATCAATGAGGTGATAATTGAATTAAGAGTTCTGAGCCTTACTTGGGGACTGCCAATCTCCATCGCTCTTTTCCAACACTTTTGTGCTAAAATATTCATTCCCTCCTTCTCGTAAATATCCCCCAGCATCTTGAATGTATTGGGCTGAGGAGCTATTGAAGCTGCCTTCTGCAGATATTGGCGTGCAGTTTCGTAGTTTTTAGCATGAATAAAGTCGCTCGCCAAGTTTGTTAAGAGATAGGCCTTGTTTATTTCGCTTATGCTATCCAAAAGGGGCAGTGCCTGCTTCCTATAATAGAACGCACTGTCAGGCATCTCTAGGCGCCAATAGGCTGTAGCTAAGTTGTTAAGACTTCTTGCGACAGCTTCGTTGTTGTTGGTGGCAAGATACAGATTTAGCATCTTCTTGGCGTACATCTGCATCAGTTCGTGACATCTTGCTTTATCATTGAGCATACAGAGGCTTTCGTAGTATTTCGCCATCTGCAACGTGTCGGACAACGCTTCGGCGATGCTTAGTCCTTCTTTCAGCTTTAGCAATGCCTGATCCATAGCACCGGTCTTATAGAGCATCATACTATGGTAATATAGCGACTTGCAGAGCCGTCGCTTGTCGGCTTTAATCCTGAAATAATCTTCGCTTTGGGCGATGATGGGGAGAAGTGAATCGGGGGAGTCGATGTACAGCTTGTATTTAGCTTGTGTGACAAGAAGTCCGTACAGAGCTTTACACGTTGCGTCGGCGCTCGTGGCTTCATAGTCAGTCAGCAGTGCGTATACCGAATCTGGGTAGGCTTCAATGACGTTCTCCGCTTGTTCCAACACTTTTAACAAGCTACGCTCGTTGGAAACGGTATTATTCCACAAGATAATAAGTCCGAAAATGACAATGGTCAACGAGAGTGCGCTGACGATAGTCCTGACGGGGAATTTTGTGTGACAAGTCATTGCCATGACGGGCGTCAGAAATAATAGGCAAGGGCGATGCGCCATGCGTTGGTCTTCGACCGCGCGCGGTGCATCGTCTGGTCATCAAGGGCACTGAGAATTGTGTCCCAGGTCAGGTCGGCCGTCTTGCCAAGAGGAATGTTGTAGAAGATGTTGGCTTCAAGATGCTTGCCCAACGTGGCACCGCCGCCGAGGTTGAGCCCGACGGTGGTCTCCTGAAGCGTGAAGTGGTTGCGATAGCCCTTGAGGTCTTCCCAATAGAAGGTCGACTCGCCAAGGTTGAAGTTCAGCTGGGGACCGACGCAGAGGAACACGCCCGCCACGCCCATGATGTCGATGCCCAGACGGGCGTTGGCCGGCACCTGGAGCGTCTTCTGCTTCAGCGTCTGCTCAGCCATACGCAGGTCGCGCTGGTCGTAAAGGCCGGCCACGTCGACCGACAGGCCGACCAGCGGGGTCTTGATGCGCAAAACCGGCCCCAGGAAGAAGCCGGCACGGTTGGTGGCGTTGAGGGCCTCGCCACTGAACTGCATCTCAATGACGTCTGCCCCACCCCGCACGCCCAGCTGCAAGCTCTGGGCTGGCGATGAAAGGGAAAAGCAGAGGAATAATAAAAATGAGAAATGAGGAATGAGAGATGAGAAATTGGAATGAGAAATGCAGAAATGCCGTGCAGCACGCTTCATTTCTTCATTTAACCATTTCAATTTCTCATTCCTCATTTCTCATTTCTCATTTGGAAAATCAGTGGCGTTCACGGCGCACCGAGACGCGGGCAGCACCCGACGAGGAGGACGAGCTCTTCTGCTTCACCTTCTCGGTCTTCTCCTTTGGCTGGCGTCCCGTGCGACCCTGCTTCACGGTCTTCACCTTCTTGGTGTTAGCCTCAGTGGCCAGCGAGTCGAGCGAGTCGCGCTTCTCCTGAGCACCGAAGATGTTGTTGCGGAAGGCCTCGAGCTCGGCCTCGATGCGCTTCTGCTCGGCGGTCAGCTTGGTTGAGTCGCCCTGGGCAATCTGCATGAGGGTCTTGCCCAGACGGTTGGCTGTCTTGTATATCTTGCCGTGATACTTGTTCATGGCGAAATAGTCGTCGAGCGTCATGACGGCTGCATCGTTGATGTCGCTCGTCTTGATGGTCTGACGGCTGAGGAAGGGTTCCACGTCGCTGTACTTCACCCAGAACAGCGGATACTTGGCAGCCTCGCCACCGAAGTCGTCCTCGCGCAGCATCACCGGGCAGAAGGCCTGCGGCTTGATGTGGAACGTCGAGTTGGCCTGATCGAAGTAGGCGCTCTCCTTCAGGTAGTAGAGCTTCACCTCGGGCGAGGGAATGTCGCTGTTGTCGACCTTCAATCGGCCCTGCTGCTCCTCGTAGTAGATGTGGTAGTTGTCGAGGATTGACTTCATCTCGATCTTGTTGTCTGACTCCAGCACCTCGTTGCCGTCGAGATTGTATTCGTAGACAGGGATATAGCCCGCCAGCGCCAGCTTGAACACGTAGGTGAAGAGGTTCATCTGCTTGCCCATGGGCTCCACGGGATAGTAGAGGCCGGCATTGTCCTCATGGTTGAGGTCGATCTCGCGATAGATGTCGCGACGCCAGACCACATCCTCAGGCATGTCGACAGCCGTGGGATACTGGATGCGCATGCGCTGCGTCATCGAACTGCTCTGGCCCTGCTGCTGCGTTTTCTGCTGCTGAGCCTGCTGGTTGCGGCGCTGCTGTGGCTGTGCCGAACAAATTGAAAATTGAAAATTGAAAATTGCAGGCATACGGCCACAAGAATCAATCTCATCATCCAATTTCCTTTATAATCCTTCATCGTTGTTTTCATATTTAAAAATTCAATTTTCAATCTTCAATGGTCAATGTTCAATGTTCAATGTTACTGCACCTTCAGCTCCATGGCTGCCGAGAGGGTACGCTCGATGCCGTCAGGACCGATGGCCACAACGCGCGAGATGTAGAAGCGGCGACCGCGCGAGAGACGGCGGAACTGCTCCTTTTGGGCAGCGGAGAAGCGGGCGCCGTCGCTGGCCAGGGGCTTGGCATTACCCATGTTGTCGAAGAACACGGTCTCGAACGACAGCACGCGGAAGGCGATGTCGAGGATGCCGTCGTCGATGGCGGCGCCGATGCCGTCGGTGGCGAGCAGCGAGCCTTTGGCCATGTTGCCGCCCTTGAAGCGCGAGGGATTGCCGCCCTCGTCCTTGATGTCGATATAGGGCGTCGGGTCGGGCAGCTTGCGCACACGGAAGGTGAACTGTCCCATCTGCTGCGGGTGTCCGGTATTGGTCGACGTGACGGTGATCGTGGCGTCCTGACCGATCTTCGAGGGCTTGGCGATATACTTGCCGGGGCCGGTGGGCGTCAGCGAGCCATTGGTCATCGTGGCCTGAATCTTGTTCAGGGGCACGCCCGGCACGGAGACGCTGATGGGGTTGTTGTAACCGGCATAGAGCATGTTCATCAGGTCGGCCGAGACGGTGGCAGAAGGATCGACGACGGTGTACTTCTGCTCGAAGTCGCGGCGGATCTTGTCGCCGTTGCCGTTGACGGTCTCGATGAAGCCGGCCAGGGTGAAGTCGCCCGTCCGGCTGCAGACGGTCTCGTAGATATTGTCCTTCAGATTTACCTTCGTGTTGCCGATATAGATTTCGGGAATCTGCGTCGTGTCGACGGCAGCCATGACGATGTGGGCCGAGAACTTGTCGCCCCGCACGATGGTCTGCGAGTTGGGAATGACAAAGGCCTCGAGGGCATTCACGCGGATATCCTTCACGTCGATGTTCTGCACCAAGGCGTGGAGCACCTCTTTCTCAACGTTGCGCACGTCGTTCTGCATCTTCGAGAGAATGGTCACCGAAGCGGCGGCAGGCATCGACTCAAACAGGGCCTCCTGCCAGTTCTTCCCTACTCCGGAGCGAGGCACCTCGGTCGAGATGTCGTCAACAATCTTATGCTTCAGGGCTGAATCGCTGACGAGGCTCAGCATGAGGTCGCGATAGTCCTCAAGCGCTTTCTTCAGGTCGCCGCCACGTCCGCGGCCCGGGGCCAGCATCACCTGGTTGGCGGGCTCCAGACTCTCCTTGTTGCGCAGGTTAGCCGGGTCGCCGTCCTTGCCGTCGGCCTCGCGGGCGATGGCCAGCTTCAGGCTTCCGGCAAAATTAAAGAGCGAGTCACTGGCACTGCGCACGAGCAGGGCCTTCTCGTACCACTCCTTCACCTTCTGAGGATTGGCCTCCATCTGCGACTCGAAGTCATTGTATATAGCCAGGTTCTCCTTAGCTGCGCTCTCGGTGGTGCGGTTGAGGCTTTCCTCCACGATGGAGAATCCGTTGAGCACCTCGTTCGAGACGTTCATTGCAAGCATAGCCATCAAGACGACGTACATCAGGTTGATCATCTTCTGGCGCGGAGATACGGGTCTTTTCTTAATTGCCATATCTGTTCACTTTTCAGTCTTCACTATTCATCAGCGAAGTGCCCTTTGGCATGTTCACCGTCATGGCTTCAATCATGCGGGTGTAGATCTTGTTGAGCTCGGCAATCTGTTCGGCCATGCGACGGCTCTGCTCGTTAATCTCGTCGATGGTGCCGATCTGCTGGCTGGCGCCCTTAAGCTGCATCTCGTAGACCTTGCAGATGCCGGTCAGGGTGCGGTTGAGGTTTTCCATCTCCTCCGAGTCGCGGGTCAGGCGCTCGCTCTGCTCCGACACCTTCTCGAGGGTCTCGGTGAGCTTCTTGAGCTGATCAACATAGTTAGAGGTGGCCTCCTCCATGCTCACGGCGTCGATCTCGGGCAACTCAGGCTGGCTGATGACACCGCCAACAACGCCACCGCCAACGATGCCGCCGCCACCGACGCCGCCACCGCCTTCACCTGCGACGACCACGCCGCCTTCACCGGCAGGCAGGCCCTCTGCGCCAATGGCTGAGCCACCGCCGCCACCGCCAATGATGATCGTTCCGGCACCGCCGCCAGGCACTCCGCCGACGACGGCAGCCGTCTGCAGGTCGGCACCTTCAGCCTCGGCCTCGCCAGTCTCGGTGTCTTCGGCCTCCTCGCCTTCGATATTGACATGCGTAGGCAGGTCCTTGCCTTCCTCGGTCTTGTCGAACGGACGGTCGAAGCCGGCGATGAAGAACACGAACACCTCGGTGCCCATGCCCAGGAACAGCATCAGGTCGGCTCCCTTCATGTGGGTCAGCTTGAACAACGCACCAAGGATCACGATTGAGGCGCCCCAGCTGTAGGCGTAGTTCATGAACGTCTGTCCGGGCACGCTGTCGAGCCACTTCTGCAGACGATAGATGATGTTGAATTTGCTATACTTTGTCATTGTTTCGTTATTCCATTTTTTTCTTCGGGATTCCGGGATTCTTCTTTCTTCGGTATTCCGGGATTCTTCTTTCTTCGGTATTCCGGGATTCTTCTTTCTTCGGTATTCCGGGATTGCGGTATTCCGTTGTTGCGGGATTGAGAAATCGGGGGGAAAACGTTTATTTCCTTTGTTTCTTCGTTGAAGCCTTGGCCTGCTTCTGCGGCTTGGCCTTCTCGCTCGAGGTGTTGGCCAGCGAACGGACACAGCGGAAGCCGATGTAGGAGCGCGGCTGGTTCTGATATTCGCTGGTGCGCCATGCCGAACGGATGTAGGTCTCGGGATCCTTCCATGAGCCGCCACGCACGCTCTTCTTCTTCATGCGATAGGGGTCCTCCTTGGCTGCATTGTACTTCAGCTGCGGATTGATGTCGCTCATGGCGTCGACGCCGGCCTCGGTGTAGATGGTCGATGTCCATTCGGCCACGTTGCCGGCCATGTCGAAGAGGCCGTTGGTGTTAGCCGAGTAGATGCCTGCCTTCGAGGTAATCAGGTTGCCGTCCTTGGTGTAGTTGCCGCCCTCGGGCTTGAAGTTGGCGAAGAAACAGCCCTTGCCGCTGGCCACATCCACGTTTTCCCAGGGGAACTCGTTGCCGTCCTTGCCGCGGGCAGCATACTCCCACTCTGCCTCGGTCGGCAGACGGTAGCGCTGCACGTAGCGGGCGGCGGGGCCGAGGCCCTTCAGCAGGTAGTCGGTGCGCCAGGCGCAGAAGGCGTTGGCCTGCTCCCACGTGACGCCCACGACGGGATAGTCGTTATAGGCGGGGTTGGCAAAATAGTTGCGCATGTAGACCTCATTGTCAGCATTGGGGAAATCATTCACCCAGCAGGTCGTGTCGGGATAGATATTAATAATATAGGTGTTCAGGAAGTCCCACGGGCCGGTGTACTCGCGGTTGAGCGTCTCGCGGTGGATGACGCCCTCGTCGTCGATGTAGGCCGTGTCCTTCGAGATATAGATTTTCTCGTCGTAGATGCCTCCCTGGCGATCCTTGTTCCACTTGTCGGTGTCGAGGATGCGCTCCTCGGGGTTGACGCGGTTGCGGCGCAGGGCAGCCTCGGTGTAATCATAGATCTCGTAGCGATAGTTCATCTGCGAGGCGTCGAGCATCTTCTCGCCCGTCACGGGGTTCACGACATAGACGCTCTCGATGGCCCGCTGCTCATCCTCGTTGGGTTTGCGGGGCAGAGGCTTCTTCCAGTTCAGATAGGGCGTCACGGGGTCGCCGTTCTTGTCCTCCTCGATCTTATAGGTCTCGTCGCCGCCATAGTTGGGGTCGGCCAGCCGCTCGCGGATGATGGAGTCGCGCACGTAATTGACAAACTGGCGATACTCCGAGTTGGTGATCTCCGTGTCGTCCATCCAGAAGCCTTCCACGGAGATGTCCCTCGTGGGCGTCTGCTTGCCCCAGAGCGAATCGGACGTTTCGAGACCCATGCGCAGGTGTCCGCGCTTGACGAGCACCATGCCGTAGGGAGCGGGCTCGGCAAAGCCCTTACCGTTGGAGCCTGTCAGCTCGCCACCGTCAGAGGTGGCCGACTTACCGCAGAAGCAGGAAGTCAAAAAAAGTATAAAGGTAAAAATGTAAAAAGGTAAAAACCTTCTTGCCCGTTTGCTTATCTTCTTTCTACTCATATTTATTATTTGTACCATAGCTTGACTTTTGTTACTTTTTACTGTTTACTTTTTACTTTTTTACCTTTTTACTTTTTTACCTTTTA
>JAFTGI010000044.1 GCA_017458195.1 Prevotella sp. | reverse complement strand
GTTGATTAATTCAAGTTTCGGATGTTCCACATCCTCTGTTTTCGGTGGTACGGGGGGGGCAGCCTCTTCGAGGCCGAGGGTGCGAGGGCAGTTTTGCTGTTTGGGTGTTTTGGGGCTATCCTCGTACCCCCGTACCTTCGCACCTCCGTACCTCCGCACCTCCGCACCTCCGCACCTTCGCACCTCCGTACCTCCGAAACTTCAGTTGATTAATAAAAAAAATCTGCAGTCTAAAGTCAACAACTAAAGTCAACGAAGGATTCGCCTCAGCGCAATGATGTAGTAGTAGCGCGAGACGAAGGGGCGCAGAGGCAGGGACAGCTGTCTCGGCCAGTCGCCAAAGTTCTTAAAGCGTGAATACTGTTGTCTGAGCCTGTCGCCGTCGCCGTGCGTATGCTTGCCCGACGTCCGCTGACTGCTTACGATATTCGTAGGCACCACCCGCTGCGGCCGCGTCGTCGAGAGCCGGTAGCCTTCCGTGGCGTCGCTCAGCGTGGCCGCCTGTGCAGGCGGGTCCTGTTTCTTCCCCTCGATAGTCCCGCATGTCGCGGTCTCGCCCGCCGGGCGAGCCCCCTCCGCCGTCTGCCCCGAAAAGAGCAGCACCAGCCAGAGCAAAAGGACATGTCGCAGGAGTTTCATCATTATTTAACGTTTCAGCCCAGTTCTTCGGTCAGCACCGACTCGAGTTCCTCGGCGGAGAGGCGCAGGCGGAAGTCGCCGCCGCGGGCGATGGAGATGGCGCCGGTCTCCTCGGAAACGATGATGCAGAGGGCGTCGCTCTCCTGGCTCATGCCGAGGGCAGCGCGATGGCGCAGGCCCAGCTCCTTGGGGATGCTGAGGTCATGACTGACGGGCAGGATGCAGCCGGCGGCGCGGATGCGGTGGTCGTGGATGATCATGGCGCCGTCGTGGAGGGGTGAGTTCTTGAAGAAGATGTTCTCGATGAGCCGCTGGTTGATGGCCGCGTCGACCACGTCGCCCGTGGCCACGATGTCCTGCAGGCTCTGCGAGCGCTCCCAGACGATGAGGGCGCCCACCTTCTGCTTCGACATCGACATGCAGGCCATGACGACGGGCATGATGTCGCGCTTCAGCTGTTCGCGCGTGGCGACGCCCGTGCGGGCCGGCATCAGATAGTGGATCATGCGGTTGACGCCGCGCCGCGTGCCAATGTTGTAAAGGAAGCGGCGAATGTCCTCCTGAAACAAGATGATGAGCGCAATGACACCGACGGAGACGAGCTTGTCGAGGATGGTGCCCATGAGGCGCATCTCGAGCACCTGCGACATGAACAGCCAGACGACGATGAAGATCATGATGCCGACGAAGATGTTGAGCGAGCGGGTCTCTCGCATCAGCCGGTAGATGTAGTAGAGCATCATCGCCACCAGCAGTATGTCGATAAAGTCTTTTATGCCGAAGCTTATCATTGTTCTTTAATTTTTCGAAATAACGTCCTTGCGGAATTCCGGTATTCCGGTATTCCGGTATTCCGCCGTCCGGAATTCCGCCAGATTAGCCACCAGCCTGACGGCCTCCACGGCCTCGCGCACGTCGTGGACGCGCAGGATGGAGGCGCCCTTCATCAGGGCAACCGTGTTGAGCACGGTAGTGCCGTTGAGGGCTTCCTGCGGCGTCGTGTCGAGAAACTTGTAGATCATCGACTTGCGCGAGATGCCCACGAGCAGCGGCAGGCCCAACACCTGCAGGCGGTCCATCACGGCCATCAGCCGATAGTTCTCGTCGAGCGTCTTGCCGAAGCCGAAGCCCGGGTCGAGGATGATGTCCTTTTGGCCCATCGCGCGCAAGCGTTCCACCTTTTCGGCAAAGGCCATGAGCGTCCCGCGCAGGTCGGGCTGCACTGACATCAATATATAAGGAACGCGCAAGCGATTGACCATGCGGAACATCATTTCGTCGCCCTCGCTGACGTCGTTGACGATGTCGGCCCCCAGCTCCTCGACGGCCATGCGGGCCACGTCGGGGCGGAACGTGTCGACCGAGACGACGGCGTCGGGCTGCTCGCGGCGCACGATGGTGAGCGCACGCCGCAGCCGCTCCATCTCCTCCTGCTCGCTGACGGCCTGCGAACCAGGACGCGTCGAGCAGGCGCCCACATCGATGATGCGGCCGCCCTGAGCCACGATTTCGTTGGTCCGCTGGGCTATCTCCTCCTCCGTCTGCCGGCGGCTGCCGGCGAAGAACGAGTCGGGCGTAACGTTGAGAATGCCCATGACGCAGGGCTCGCTCAGGTCGAGGAGCCGCCCCAGTATGTTAAGTGTGTATTGCATACATTGTGCAAAGTTAGCGCAAATCGGGGAAAAGACCAAATTTTGCCGCTACTTTTTTCATACACTTTCTTGTTTTTATCAAAAAAAGAACGTAACTTTGCAGACAAAACGAAAATCAACAGTTATGGATATCAAGCAACTCTATGAACTCTACCGGCAGCACCCCTGCATCACGACCGACTCGCGCGACTGTCCCGAAGGTTCTATCTTCCTGGCCCTCAAGGGCGAGAAGTTCGACGGCAACAAGTTTGCCGCCGCGGCATTGGAAAAAGGCTGCGCCCTGGCCATCGTCGACGACGAGAGAATATACAATGAACAATATGCAATGTACAAGGAGCGTTTGGTGCTCGTCAAGGACACGCTACAGACCTATAAGGACATTGCCCGCGAACATCGCCGGCAATTCGATATCCCCGTCATCGGCATCACCGGCACCAACGGGAAGACGACGACGAAGGAGCTCATCCGCGCCGTGCTCTCGACGAAGTTCAATGTGCTGGCCACCGAGGGCAACTTCAACAACGACGTGGGCGTGCCCAAGACGCTACTGCGCCTGCGCCCCGAGCACGAGATTGCCATCATCGAGATGGGGGCCAGTCACCCGGGCGACATCAAGACGCTGGCCGAGACGGCCGAGCCCACCTGCGGACTGATCACCAACGTGGGGCGCGCCCACCTGGAGGGCTTCGGCTCGTTTGAGGGCGTATGCCGCACGAAGGGCGAGCTCTACGACTACCTGCGCTCGCGCAAGGATGGACTGGTCTTCATCAATGCCGACAGCGACGAGCTGGTCGACATGCTCAGCGACGACCTCTGGTGCACCCCCTACTCCACCGACCCGGAGAAGCAGTACACTTGTATTTCAGGGGAGGCCTCCCCCAGCCCTTCGGAAGGAGGGGATCCCTACCTCCGTTTCCGCTGGCGCAAGCCGCTGATGGACCTCGAGCAGGAGGGCGCCTCGCAGAAGTGGCATAAGGTGCAGACGCAGCTCGTAGGGGTCTACAATATTTATAATGCACTGGCAGCCATCGCCGTGGGCATCAACTTCGGCGTGGAGCGCAAGCTCATCTGCCAGGCTCTCGAGGACTACCGGCCGACCAACAACCGCTCGCAGCTGACCGTGACGGAGCACAACCGTCTCATCGTCGACGCCTACAACGCCAACCCCTCGTCGATGCAGGCCGCCCTGGAGAATTTCTCGCTAATGCCATCGAAGGGCAAGATGCTCATCCTGGGCGACATGCGCGAGCTGGGGGCCACCAGTCAGGAGGAGCATCAGGGCGTCGTGAACTACATCGAGACGATGGAGGACGTCGACGACGTGTGGCTCGTAGGCCCTGAGTTTGCCAAGACCGACAACCACTTCCGTCACTTCCCGACGGTCGACGACGTGAAGGCCGCCCTCGCCCATGAGCGTCCCGAAGGACGCCTCATCCTCATCAAGGGCAGCAACGGCACCCGCCTCTACGAGCTGCCCCCGCTGCTCTGACTTTTCTTTTCTGCTCGTTATTCCGAGATTCCGTTATTCCGGGATTTCGCTATCGTTATTTCGTAAATCCGAATATCCGTCTATGCAAAAAGTATTGATTGTCTTTGCCATTGCCCTCGTCGGGCTCGCGGCGTGCTCGAAGAAGGAGCCCGTCAGGCGCGACACGCCCGTCAAGGGCAACGCCGCCTACTACTGGCGCACGACGCTGCGCCTCGACTCCACGGAGCGCGCCTTCATCGAGAAGTACAACATCCGACGGCTCTACACGCGCTACTTCGACGTGGTCATCGGCATGCAGGATGCCCCGCAGCCCAATGCCACCATCACGTTCGACGCTGACCTGCGCCTGCCCGACTCGCTGGAGGTGGTGCCCACGGTGTTCATCACCGAGAACTGCCTGCGCGCTTATGAGGCCGACAGCATGCCGCAGCGCATCGTCCGCCGCATCCTGCAGATGAACGAGACCAACGATATCCCCGGCGTGCGCGAGATCCAGATTGACTGCGACTACACCGACCGCAGCCGCGAGACGTTCTACCGTCTGCTGGAGCGCATGCGGGAGCTCTGCGGTGAGCACGGCCTTGCCCTCTCGGCCACCATCCGTCTGCACCAGCTGCAGATGCCCGCCCCGCCCGTCGACTACGGCGTGCTGATGCTCTACAACACGGGCGCCCCGGAGCGGTTTGCCGAGCGCAACCCCATCCTCGACATGCAGGACGTGGCCCCCTACGTGAAGTATCTGGCCGACTACGACCTGCCTCTGGGCGCCGCCTATCCCGTGTTCCTCTGGCAGCGCGTGGTGCATGGCGTCACCATCAGCCACGAGGCCGACCGCCAGACGATTCTCGACGTGAAGGAGGCCGTGGAGCAGAGCCGCCCCGACCTCTCGCAGCTTATCCTGACCTACCACCTGTCAACCCAGAACATCGAACGCTATACCCCGGAAGACTATGAAACGATTTATAAGCATTAGCCTGCTCACGGCAGCCGCCGTCATCGAGGCCGTCGCCTGCGCCGTGCCCCAAACCCACAACTGGTATCTGTTCAGCGTCCTTCAGGAGGATCACTTCAGCCAGACCATCCAGGAGCAGTTCATGGCCAACTGGAGCGCCTACACCGGCGGGCAGATGTCGCCCTGGTGGTTCGACGCCGAGGCCGTCAGCAACGCCGCCCGCCGCAAGGGTGACCAGCTGATGCTGAGCTATCTGGACCATCTCGACCGCTACCTGCAGCAGGCTCAGATGGTGGAGACCGAGTCGTGGGACTATCCCACCAAGCAAGACCTTGCCGACCAGCGCGAGGAGCTCCTGGCCATCCGCGAGTATGCGACGGGCCAGCTCAGCAGCCGCCTGCGCAGCCAGCACGCCCTGCTGCTCATGCGCTGCAACATGCTGCTCGGTGAGCATGAGCAGAACGTAGCCTTCTGGGAGCAGAAGGGCAGCCAGATGATCAACTCGGCCTATCGCGACATGATGCGCAACATCTATGCCGGCGCACTGCTCAAGACGGGCCGCACCGACGAGGCCACGCAGATCTTCATCGAGCAGGGCGACCTGGCCAGCCTCTACACTTATTATTATGACAAGCGTTCCTTTGAGTTCATCGCCCGCGTCTATGCCGGCAATCCCGACTCGCCGGCGCTGCCCTTCCTGCTGCAGGACTTTGCCAACAACGCGCAGGAGGCCGTCGACGGGCTCGATAAATATAGCAACTGGCCGGGCAAGCTCTACATCAACAGCGTCGCCCGCGGTGAGAGCGAGCAGATGCAACAGCTCTGCCGTCAGGCATTGAAGGACGGCCAGACCGGCGAGCCCGCCCTATGGAAATCGCTCGAAGCATGGCTCCTCTATCTCGGCGGCGACGGCCAGCAGGCCCTGAAGGCCATCAGCGAGGCCATGACGCTGAAGGGCTCGGAGGCCACGATGGACAACGCCCGCGTGCTGCGCCTCTACATCACCGCCGACGCCGGCAAGCCCACCGACGACTTCATGGCCGAGGAGCTCGCTTGGCTCGAGAAGCGTGCCGACGAGACGCGACGCAGCCAAGAATGGTATGACGACCGCTTCACCCACGTCTTCGACCGACTGGCCCACAAGGTGGTTGTCAGCCGATACATGGATCGTGGCCGGCCCGAGGTGGCGCTCGCCTTCATGGCTGCCCACGACGACATGGAGCGCCACTTCTACGAAAAGCATCGTAATGGTGACGGTGAGGATTATGACTGGAACGACAGCTACTCGAGCGACTTCTTCCAATTGGCCGACACGGTCGATGCGGCCGTGATGGAGCGCTATCTCAGCTACGTCAAGGGACGGGCTGGGAAGTCGGCCCTCGACAAATGGCTCCTGGCTCACATCGACAGCGACGAGCAGTTCCTCCATGAGGCCGTCGGCACGAAATATCTGCGCGAGGGCGAGTGGCAGAAGGCCATCGACCACCTCGAGCAGGTGCCCCTGCGCTTCATCAACCAGATGAATATTGCCCCCTTCATGGCTCAGCGCGACTATACGGTCGAGCCTTGGATGCGCCGCCAGTGGATCAAGGAGCGGCTGCAGCAGCCCGGTGCCGTTGCAGTCAGCACCAACCAGAAGCTCGACTTCGCTCGCGAGATGCAGCAGATGGAGCAGCGCTACGCCCAGGCCCAGGGTGCCGAGCGCCAGCAGCTGGCTTTCGACCTGGCTGTGCGCTACTATCAGGCCTCGCTCTACGGCGACGCGTGGTACATCACCGAGTATGGCAAGAGCAGCTACCGCTCGCCCGACGAGCCTAAGCCCACGTATGTCGTGAAGGCCCGCAAGTTGCTTGAGGAGGCAGCCAAGGCCGACGAGTACGCCCTTCGCGAGCGCGCCAACTATGCCCTGGCCTTTGCCCCTTACGACAACTGGCACCAATATGAATGGAGCGACAGCGAGAACAAGTTTGTGGCCATCCCGCTGAAGAACACCGAGGAGTATGCGGCCATGAAGCGCCTCGACGAGTTTGCCCGCAAGAACAGCGCCAGCCTGAGTTCCTACGTCTCACGCTGTGACATCCTGAAGCAATTCCGGAAGGGCCATTGAAAGTTTTTCGCGAAAAATTTGCGCATTACACAAAAAAGTTGTAACTTTGCACCCGCTTACGAGAAATCGTAGGTTTCGGGATGTAGCGCAGTTGGTAGCGCACTACGTTCGGGACGTAGGGGTCGGGCGTTCGAGTCGCCTCATCCCGACCAAAAGCAGAGAAACCGCCTTTATACAGGCGGTTTTTCGTTTGGTCGCCGATTTCGGGTCGGACGCAATTCGGACGCAACCGATGCAGGAAGCGGCAAATGTTGAACCATCCGTCACACTAAAAATTTAGAGTGATGGATAAAAAAATTTTTAGTTACAACTCAGCAGCTGGTGTCGTTAAAACGAGAGAATGGAC
>JAFTGI010000185.1 GCA_017458195.1 Prevotella sp. | reverse complement strand
AGGGATTAGAAGACGATGCTTGAAAAGAAAATCACATTCGACAGTTTCATCCGTGGGGCACTGATTGTGGTCACCGTCGTGGCCGCCATCATGCTCGTCAACCGGCTGAGTTCCGTGCTGCTGCCGTTCTTCATTGCGTGGCTGCTGGCCTACATGCTCTATCCGCTTGTGCGGTTTCTCCAGTACAAGTGCCGCCTGCACAGCCGCGTCCTGAGCATCGTAGTGGCCCTGGTGGCGGTGCTGGGTGCCCTGACGGGCATCCTCTACCTCATCATACCCCCGATGGTCAGCGAAATGACCAAGCTCAGCAACCTGGTGGTGCCCGCAGCCAATGAGTTTGTCGGGCAGAGCGGCTTGGCCGACAGCATCAACCAGTTCATAAAGCAATTTGTCAACGAGAACAACATTGTGAAGCTCGTGCAGCAGAAGAACGTGATGGACGCCCTGCAGACGGCGCTGGGCCAGGCCTGGGAACTCATCTACCAGACGATGGGCTTCCTGGCAGGCATCTTCACCGTTTTCGTCGTCTTTCTCTACATGTTCTTCATTCTGCTCGACTACGAGAAGATTTCCAACGGGTGGCCCCGGCTCATCCCGGCCGAGAAGCGCCCCTTCTTCACGGGGCTGGTCGAGGACGTCGAGCACGGCATGAACGCCTACTTCCGCGGTCAGTCGCTCATCGCGCTGCTCGTGGGCATCCTGTTCAGCATCGGCTTCCTCCTCATCGACTTCCCGCTGGCCGTGGGGCTCGGCCTGTTCATCGGCTTCCTCAACCTGGTGCCCTACCTCCAGCTCATCGGCTTCATTCCCACCATCCTGCTGGCACTCATGAAGAGCATCGAGACGGGGCAGAACTTCTGGTTCATCCTGCTCATGGCCCTGGCGGTCTTCGCCGTCGTGCAGACCATTCAGGACATGTACCTGACGCCGCGCATCATGGGCCACGTCACCGGGCTCAATCCCGCCGTCATCCTTCTCTCCCTCTCCGTGTGGGGGTCGCTGCTGGGCTTCATCGGGCTCATCGTGGCCCTGCCGCTCACCACGCTGTGCCTCTCCTACTACCGCCGTTTCGTGGTGAAAGAATGAATTTTGGGCTAAAAGGCATAATTTTTAACCTTTAATTTTGAATTTTGAATTTCTATTCGTACCTTTGCACCCGCAAAGCCGAAAGGCCTTGCCATTCAGGCTGACCCGCTAGCTCAGCTGGTAGAGCACAACACTTTTAATGTTGGGGTCTCGGGTTCGAGCCCCGAGCGGGTCACCAAAAGCAGGGAGGGGAGAACGTCGGTTATCCCCTCCCTGCTTTTTTTTGTGCCCTTCTCCTTCGGCGGCCAGCCGCGCGGGCTTACAGCAGTTTCTGGAATTCCTCCTCGATGTCGCCCATCAGCTCCATGCGTCCGGAGAGGTTCGACCCCCGGGCAACGAGGAACCACGTGGGCAGGGCCTGCAGGTTGTAGATGGCCACGATGTCGTTGGCCAGTCCCTCCCGGTTCCAGACACAGACCCAGGGCAGGTGCTCGCTCACCGTCTTCCAGTAGTGCTCGTCAGGGTCGAGGCTGACCTGATAGATTTCCAGTCCGCGCGCGTGGTACTTATTATAGAGCTCGCGCAGGGCCAGCGTGCGCTCCTGCGACCCCTGCATGCTGTAGGCCGTGAAGTCGAGCAGCACCACGTAGTCCTTCAGGTCCGAGAGCCGGCGCTCCGTGCCCGTCTTGTCGGGGAAGCCCATGTCGATGATGCCCGACTCGTGTACCTTCTCGTCGTTCATGTCAATCTCCAGCACGCGGCGGTGCGTCTTCTTCTTCCCGTCCATGGCGATGCTGGCCAGGTTGAGCGTGCGCGGACTGCCGGGATAGTGCATCTCCCACAGGTTGGCCAGGGCGGCAAACCACGTGACGTCCGACGGGTCGCTGACGGGGTTGAACACCATCTGTCCGTCCACCGTCTGGAACATGGCGTAGTACGACGATGCCCTCTCGTAGCGGTTCTGGATGTAGCGCAGTTTGATGTCCGTCTTGTAGTCGTGGATGAGTGCCTGCATCTTCTCCTCCCGTTCGGGGATGGTCAGCGAGCGGTCCGCAGCCGCGCGCCGGATGGCCTGCCCCAGCGTGTCGAGCTTCAGCGTCAGCAGCCGTATGGTGTCGCAGTTTCCGCTTCCTTCCACCTTGTAGCCCAGCGACATGTGGGGCAGCGAGGCCGTGACGCGCACGGTCTCCGTCGAGTCGATGCTCAGGTTGACGACCTGGCGGCCGATGCGCAGGCGGTAGAACTCGGGGTTTCCCGGGCGGTCGCCCTTCAGGCTGAAGTGCCCCTCAGCGTCGAGTTTCACGGAGTCAATCTTCCGCACGCCGTCGTTCAGCGTCAGGTGTTCCAGGTAGAGCATGGTGTCCCGGGCCTCGGTGATGCAGCCCTCAACGTGGAATTTCTCGCCATCCTTCTTGCAGCCCACAGCCGTCAGTAGCAGCACGGCCGCAAGCGTCCACAGCAGGTTTCTCTTCATGTCGTTTCTCTTTTTTCTGTTTTCCGTCCGCAAAGTTACGCTTTTTTTTCGATT
>JAFTGI010000184.1 GCA_017458195.1 Prevotella sp. | reverse complement strand
GGTCAGCCTCTTCGAGGCTGAGGGTGCGAGGTCAGTTTTGCTGTTGGGGTGTTCTGGGTCTATCCTCGAACCCCCGCACCTTCGAGCCCCCCTACCCCCGAAACCAACCTCCAACCACTCACCCCCGAAAACAAAGGACGCGGGTCTTTTTGTCCGCTGAAATCCCGCGCTTCACGCAGATATATGCGTAAAGCGCGAGAAATGGTACAATAGTACAAAACGACATTTATCCAATAAAGCACTACTTCCGCTTGGAATGGCCTGGCGAAGAAACGCCTCTCACGGGGACGGCCTGCAGCGGATTGTCGGGCCAGGCGTGCTTGGGATAGCGGCGGCGGAGCTCCTTGCGGACATCAAAGTAGGTTGACTGCCAGAAGCTGCGGAGGTCGGTTGTGAGCTGCACGGGCTTGAAGCCGGGCGACAGCAGCTCCATCAGGACGGGCGATCCGTCGGCCAGTGGGGTGTCGAGCAGTCCGAAGCATTCCTGCAGGCGCACTCGCAGGACGGGCATCTCGGCCCCCTGACGGTAGTCGAGGCGGATGCGGCTGCCGGTGGGGACGGTGATGTGGGTAGGAGCGAGTCGCTCTACTGCCTGCTGCTGCTCGAAAGAGAGCAGGCTCCAGACGACCTCGCGCAAATCAATCTTCTTCATTTCCTGCACCGTCATGGCCTTGCCGACAAAGAGGGGCCCCCACTCCGGGGCTGCCCGGCAGACCGCCGCCTTGTCGACAGCGGGGATGGAGAGTTCGGGATGCCTCTGGGCAATGAATGCAATCCGCTGCTGCATGGACTGCACCTCGTCAGTGAAGGACAGCATCGACGGGCCGTCCTTCGTAATGGCCTCGCAGACAATCCGCTGGACGGCCTCATGAACGTCTGTGGGGACAGGCTTCGTCGACAGCAGGATGGCACCGATGCGTTCTTCCCTACGGGCCACGACGGCTCCGGCCTTGCTGTCCCAGAAGATGTTGTCGCGCTCAGCGGCCAACGGCTTCAGATCGGCCACGTCGACGATGCTGGCCAGGAAGACGCGCCCCACAGCACCAGGCTTCAGATGCACCGAGGCGGCCACAATCCATTCGGCAGCGGCCAGCGCATCCGACGGCTCCACCGCCACCAGTCCGCCCCCAGACAACTGGAAGGTGCCGACACCTTCAAGCCACGCCTTGCCGATGCGTTCCGGATAGGCCGTGGCCAGCAGTGCACCGGCCTCGTAGGGATTGACGGCTGTGTTGTCCTCTGCAGCATGCACCATGTCGGCATACTGCCGGGCGGTTCTCGCGATGCGGCTCCAACGGCTCGGCTTCCCGCGGCCCCGCTCACGCCGCAACGCATCAAGGCGGCGGTCGAGGGCCACGTCGTCTTCGCCCGCCAGCGGGTCTTTCTCCTCCAGGAGTGCTGCAATGTCGGCAGCGAGCGAGCGCTGCTCAGCGGTGGCGGCAGAAAGCAGCATCCGTGCCATTCGCGGATGGCAGGGCATTTTAGCCAGGCGGCGGCCCCACGTCGTCACTCGTCCGTCAGCATCGAGTGCACCCAGCGAAGTGAGCAGTCCACGGGCATGAGCGACAGCCGAGCGGGGCGGCGGCGTGAGCCAAGGCAAGCCCTCGACCGACTCCCCCCAGATGGCCGCATCGAGCACCAGCGACGTCAGGTCGGCCTCCATGATTTCAGGCGTGCGCACCGCTGCCATCCGCGATTCGGTGGCGGCGGTCCACAGACGGTAGCAGACGCCAGGGGCCACGCGTCCGGCGCGGCCCATACGCTGGCGGGCCATGTCTAAGGAGATGCGCACCGTCTCCAGGCGGTCAAGTCCGCTGCGGGCATCGAAGCGCACCTTACGGCAGAGCCCGCTGTCGACCACCACCCGCACGCCCTCAATGGTGAGCGACGTCTCGGCTATGGGCGTGGCCAGCACGACCTTCCGCTCCCCTGCCCTGCTCGGAGCGATGGCCCTGGCCTGCTCGTCGTTGGAGAGCAGCCCGTAGAGCGGACAGACGGCTGTAGAACCGAGCGCAGTGCCGAGCAACTCCATGACACGCCTGATCTCACCCTCACCGGGCAGGAAGGCCAGGATGTCGCCCTCATGCTCCCGATGGGCCTGAAGGATGGTCTTCGCCACCAGCGGCGCCACGTTCTGCGGATCGGCCTCCTCCGCCGTACGCACCACCTCAACGGGGAACATCCGCCCCTCGCTCTCCAAGACCGGGCAGTGGAGCGCCTCGGTCAAGGCAGCCGTGTCGATAGTGGCCGACATGACGACGAGACGCAGGTCGTCGCGCAGCAGTCCCTGGCACTGCCGGCAGAGTGCAAAAGCCTCGTCGGCGTTCAGGCTGCGCTCATGAAACTCGTCGAAGATGACCACCGCGACGTCCTCCAGTGCTGCATCGTCGAGCAGCATCCTTGTAAGCACACCCTCGGTGACCACCTCAATCCGCGTCGCTGCCGACACACGGCTCTCGAAGCGCACCCGGTAGCCGACCGTCTGGCCGACCGCCTCGCCTAAGAGCCAGGCCATGCGCGCCGCTATCTGGCGGGCCGCCACCCTGCGGGGCTCCAAAACGACGATCTTCCCCGCTGAGTGGGGAAGACCTTCAAGGCAAGTCAGCGGCAGCACCGTTGACTTGCCTGCTCCTGGAGCCGCCGTCACTATCACCGAAGCACTTGTCCGCAGCACTTCGTTCAGCGACTCGGCAATTGCCCCGACGGGCAATGCTTCCAGTTCCCTTCGTAGTTGATCAGTCACGCGCCAGTTTATCCGATTTCAATCTGACGGCTAACCTTCACCTCCTCCTTCAGCTGCTTGGGCAGCTCGACGGTCAGCACGCCGTGCTCCACGCGGGCACTGATCTTGTCCTTCACCACGTCATCGGGCAGAATGAGCGTCTGCTCGAACTTCGTGTAGGAAAACTCACGGCGCAGGTAGCGCGTCGACTTGTCCTCCTCCTTCTGTTCCTGCTTGCTCTCCATCTTGATGATGAGGTTGCCCTCGTCGTTGATATGCACGTTGAAGTCCTCTTTCTTCATGCCGGGGGCGGCAAGCTCCACGATGTAGGCCTTGTCGTTCTCCTTGACGTTGATGGCCGGGGCCGTCTGGTTGGCTCGTGGCATGAAATCGGTGTCAAACAAATCGTTGAAAACACTGGGCAGCCAAGCTGCGTTACGTCTCATCATTGGTGTCATAGTTTTGTCCTCCTAATTAATTAAATGTTGTTTTGTAAGTTTCTACACTTTGGTTAAGGCAAAACAAATGCCAGACAGCCCCGACGCGACAAAGTGTCACATCGGGGCTGTCAGATTGGCGGTTTGATATTGGCCTACTTACGCTTCCAGAGGCGGGTCATGTCCTCAAGCGTCTTGCCCTTCGTCTCGGGCACAAGGCGCCAGACGAAGACGGCGGCGATGAAGCAGATGACGGCGTAGAGGCCGTAGGTGAACCAGTGGCCGAAGTCGTCGCCCTCAGTGAGGTGCATGTTGAACATGGGCACGAAGGTGCTGGAGACGATGAAGTTGAAGATCCACTGGAAGGCCACGGCGATGGCCACGGCGCCGCCGCGGATGGTGTTGGGGAAGATCTCGGCGATGAGCACCCAGCAGATGGGCCCCCAGGAGAACATGAACGAGGCGGCGTAGACCATGATTGAGGCAGCCGTGACGAACTCCAGGCCGGCATGGCCGAAGGTCAGGGCCACGCCCAGCGCACCGATACCCATGCCGATGGAGCCCCAAATGAGCAGCGGCTTGCGCCCCCAGCGCTCTACGGTGAAGATGGCGACGAGCGTAAACAGAATGTTGACCACGCCCATGAAGACGGTGATGACCATGGGGTTCTCCATGCCCATGTCGCCGAAGATGCGCGGCGCATAGTAGAGCACGGCGTTGATGCCGACGGCCTGCTGGAAGACGCTGAGCATGATGCCGACGAAGATGCACATCCAGCCGTAGGTCATCAGCCGCTCGGTCTTCACGACCATGGTGTCCTTGATGTCCTGCAGGATCTGGCGGGCCTTCTCCGCACCATTGATCTTCGAGAGGATGCCCAGTGCATTCTGGTCCTGTCCGACGCTGACGAGATAGCGCGGCGTCTCAGGCACGAAGCAGATGAGCAGGGCAAACAAGCCTGCGGGCACGGCCTCCGAGCCGAACATGTAGCGCCAGCCCGTCGTCACGGTCCACTGTGCAGCGGGGTTGATGGCGGCGATGCCACGGCCCATCTCCTCGACGAGCGGCTGGATGTGGTCGCCCAGGAT
>JAFTGI010000183.1 GCA_017458195.1 Prevotella sp. | reverse complement strand
GATTTTGCTATACAAGAAAACTGAGTTGCCATGGCACACAAAGCAGGATTTGTAAATATCGTAGGAAACCCCAACGTGGGTAAGTCGACGCTCATGAACCAGCTCGTGGGCGAGCGAATCTCTATAGCCACCTTCAAGGCGCAGACCACGCGCCACCGCATCATGGGCATCGTCAACACCGACGACATGCAGATAGTGTTCAGCGACACCCCCGGCGTGCTGAAGCCCAACTACAAGCTGCAGGAGTCGATGCTGGCCTTCTCGGAGAGCGCGCTGGCCGATGCCGACGTGCTGCTCTACGTCACCGACGTGGTGGAGAACCCTGAGAAGAACATGGACTTCCTGGAGAAGGTGCAGAAGATGACCATCCCCATCATCCTGCTCGTCAACAAGATTGACAGCCTCGCCACCGGCCCGGCCGAAGGACGTCCACAAGGCGAGAAGTCCTCTTCGGCAGGAAAGGGGAACAGCCAGAACCAGCAGCTTGCTGAGATAGTAGAGCGGTGGCACACGCTGCTGCCCAATGCGGAGATTCTGCCCATCTCGGCGAAGAACAAGTTCGGCGTAGACCTGCTGCTCAGGCGCATCCAGGAACTGCTGCCCGAGAGCCCGGCCTACTTCGACAAGGACCAGCTGACCGATAAGCCCGCCCGCTTCTTCGTCTCGGAAATCATCCGCGAGAAAATCCTGCTCTACTACGACAAGGAGATTCCCTATTCGGTGGAGGTCGTCGTGGAGCGCTTCAAGGAGGACGACCGCCAGATTCACATCAACGCCGTCATCTACGTGGAGCGCGACTCGCAGAAGGGCATCATCATCGGCCATCAGGGCGTGGCGCTGAAGAAAGTGAGCACCGAGGCCCGCAAGGCGCTGGAGAAGTTCTTCGACAAGCACATCTTTCTTGAGGTCTTCGTCAAGGTGGACAAAGACTGGCGCTCGTCGAAGAAGGAACTCGACAACTTCGGCTACAACCCAGAGTGATTTTTCCGTGCAGAACGGTTGAAAAAGCCCCGAAGGAGCGACGGAAGACGGTTGGCGCTCACCATCGTCTTCTGTCGCCCCCTCTGGAAATGCGGTGCCAATGACTGCTGGTGCGAATTCCTTTTGGCCTTGCACAGCAAGCCATCGGTATATGTTGGTATATCGTGCATATACCTTTGGTATATCGCCTATATACCGATGGTATATCGCCCATATACCGATTTTCAACCGCAACAGCACGAAAAATTTTTTCGCAAAAAAAACATAAAAAGTTCGCACGTTCAAACTTTTTTTGTTATCTTTGTATCTCCAAGTGAAAAAACAACAGAAAACGACTATGAACGATTTCAGAAAATATGCTACTCAGCACCTCGGCATGAACGGCCAGGTGCTCGACGACGTGGTGAAGGCTCAGGCCCAGTATCTCAACCCCTACATCCTGGAGGAGCGCCAGCTGAACGTGACGCAGATGGACGTGTTCAGCCGCCTGATGATGGACCGCATCATCTTCCTTGGCACGCAGATTGACGACTACACGGCCAACACGCTCCAGGCGCAGCTGCTCTATCTCGACTCTGCCGACCCCGGCAAGGACATCAGCATCTATATCAACTCCCCTGGCGGAAGCGTCTATGCCGGACTGGGCATCTACGACACCATGCAGTTCATCTCGAGCGACGTGGCCACCATCTGCACGGGCATGGCTGCCTCGATGGCCGCCGTGCTGCTCGTGGCCGGTCAGGAGGGTAAGCGCTCGGCGCTCACCCACAGCCGCGTGATGATTCACCAGCCCTTAGGCGGCGTGCAGGGTCAGGCCAGCGACATCGAGATCGAGGCCCGCGAGATTCAGAAGGTGAAGAAAGAGCTCTACACCATCATCGCCAACCACTCGCACACCGACTACGACAAGGTGTGGGCCGACAGCGACCGCAACTACTGGATGACCGCCGACGAGGCCAAGGAGTATGGCATGATCGACCAGGTGCTGAAGAAGAAGTGATTGTTTAGTTATTAACGAATAAAAAAGACAAACCAAAGCCCTCCCCGGTGGAGGGGTTGGGCTGGGCTGATATGAAGAAACAATGCAATTTCTGCGGGCGCAGTGAGCGCGAGGTGAAGCTGCTCATCACGGGTGTCAATGGCTTCATCTGTGAAGACTGTGCCAAGCAGGCCTATCAGATAGTGAAGGAGTCGGGCTTCGACAGCCCCCAGGCCAAGGGCGACAAGCCCTTCAGCCTGAAGCGTGTCCCCAAGCCGAAGGAAATCAAGGACTATCTCGACCAGTACATCATCGGGCAGGACGAGGCCAAGCGCTATCTGTCCGTGGCCGTCTATAACCACTACAAGCGCTTGCTGCAGCCGAAGGACGAGAAGGACGGCGTGGAGATAGAGAAGTCGAACATCATCATGGTGGGCCCCACCGGCACGGGCAAGACGCTGCTGGCGCGCACCATCGCCAAGATGCTCGACGTGCCCTTCACCATCGTCGATGCCACCGTCTTCACCGAGGCGGGCTATGTGGGCGAGGATGTGGAGAGCATCCTCTCGCGCCTGCTGCAGGTGGCCGACTTCAACGTCGACGCCACGCAGCGCGGCATCGTCTTCATCGACGAGATTGACAAGATAGCCCGCAAGGCCGACAATCCCTCGATTACCCGCGACGTCAGCGGCGAGGGCGTGCAGCAGGGCCTGCTGAAGCTCCTCGAGGGCACAACGGTGAACGTTCCGCCGCAGGGCGGGCGCAAGCATCCCGACCAGGAGTACATCCATGTGGACACCCGCAACATCCTCTTCATCTGTGGTGGTGCCTTCGACGGCATTGAGCGCAAGATTGCTCAGCGCCTGAACACCCACACCGTGGGCTACAATTCCGTGCAGAACGTCAGGAAGATTGACAAGGACGACCTGATGAAATACGTGCAGCCGCAGGACCTGAAGTCATTTGGCCTCATTCCCGAAATCATCGGCCGCCTTCCCATCCTTACTTATTTGAACCCGCTCGACCGCCCCGCCCTGAGGCGCATCCTCATCGAGCCGAAGAATTCCATCGTGAAGCAGTACACCAAGCTCTTCGCCATGGACGGCATAGCCCTTTCGTTCACCGAGGATGCCCTGGAGACCATCGTCGACAAGGCCGTGGAGTACAAGCTCGGCGCCCGCGGCCTGCGCTCTATTGTGGAGAGCGTGATGATGGATGCCATGTTTGAGATACCCTCGAAACGCGTAAAGACATTTGAAGTGACCGACCAGTATGTGAAGGAACAGCTGGGCAAGTCGCATTTAGAATAAGAACCACAAGCCTATGACACCCAACAAGAAAAACCTTACTGCGGCCCTGAAGCGCTATTTTGGCTTCGACACGTTCAAAGGCGACCAGGAAGCCATCATACGCAACGTGCTCGAAGGCAACGACACCTTTGTGCTCATGCCCACCGGCGGGGGCAAGTCGCTCTGCTATCAGCTGCCGTCGCTGCTCATGGACGGCGTGGCCATCGTCATCTCGCCGCTCATCGCCCTGATGAAGAACCAGGTGGACTTCATCGCCCATCTGAGCGAGCAGGAGGGAACGGCCCACTTCCTCAACTCGTCGCTCAACAAGACCGCCATCGACCAGGTGAAGAACGACATCCGCGAGGGGCGCACGAAGCTGCTCTACGTGGCGCCGGAGTCGCTGACGAAGGACGACAACGTAGAGTTCCTGCGGTCGGTGAAGGTGTCGTTCTATGCCATCGACGAGGCCCACTGCATCTCGGAGTGGGGCCACGACTTCCGCCCGGAGTACCGCCGCATCCGGCCCATCATCAACGAGATTGGCAAGGCCCCCGTCATTGCCCTCACGGCCACCGCCACCGACAAGGTGCGCACCGACATCAAGAAGAACCTGGGCATCCTCGACGCCGTGGAGTTCAAGTCGTCGTTCAACCGCCCGAACCTCTACTACGAAGTGCGGCAGAAGACACGCGACATCGACAAGGACATCGTGCGCTTCATCAAGCAGCATCCCGGCAAGAGCGGCATCATGT
>JAFTGI010000182.1 GCA_017458195.1 Prevotella sp. | reverse complement strand
ATCTTGTCGAAGCCGGCAGCCTCACAGAGGATGATGGTCTCACGCGTCTTGCGCGCCACGCCGCCCAGCGACCCGGCCGTCGGACTGGGGCGGATGAACGAGTCGGGATGGATGCTGAGTTTCTCCATGCGCGTCTTGTCGCCCAGTATGCTGCCCTTGGTGCGCTCCGACGACGGGTCGATGGCCAGAACTGCCAGGCGGCCGCCGCGCTCCTTGAGCAGATGGATGCCAAACTGGTCGATGCTGGTCGACTTGCCGGCACCGGGCACGCCACTGATGCCCACGCGAACGCTGTTGCCGCTCATGGGCAGGCATTTCTCAATGACCTCCTGGGCCTTCTGCTGATGGTCGGGGTTGACGCTCTCGATGAGCGTGACGGCCTGCGAGAGGATGGTGATGTCGCCTTTGGCTATGCCCTCCACCATGTCGCTGACCGACAGTTCCTGCCGACGGAAGCGGCTGCGCTTCAGATAGGGGTTGATGATTGACGGCTGTTCGACGCCGCTATTGACTTGCAGACCTGCGTATTCTGCACTGTTCTCGGGATGTTCCATTTATTTGATATTGAGGTTAATGACAACTTTGGGATGGTCGGGGTCGTTGGTGATCATGAGCACACGGGGACGGGTGCGCTGCCGGAGCAGCTCATCGCGGTCGATGGTTACCTTCAGTTTGGTGGTCTCGCCTGGCTGTAGCTGTCGCTTGCCGAGCGTCACCTTCATGCCGCCCGTGAAGAGCTGCAAGCTCTTAATGTTCAGTTCCGAACGGCCGGTGTTGGCAATGTTGATGATTCCAGTCTTCTGTAGTTTTCCTCCTTGTAGCCCCAGATCGAGGGTCTCGCCTGTGAGCTGAATCTGCGGGGCCATGTCGCGGGCCACGTCGGCCATGTCGGGCAGAAGCACCACAGAGACGGGTAATTCGATTTCGCTGTTCACCTTATCGCCCAGTTGTTGAGCCAGATAGACGGGCGTCTGGGTCAGACCATAATCATTGACGTATTCGGAGAGTAAAGTGACTGTCATCTTGCCTGCGTGGTTAGGGGCAAGCTTTTCCGGCGTAACGGTGGCCGTGAGGTATTTCGGCAGATGCATCAGGTTGGGCTGCAGTGTCCGCTCCGTGTTGTTCATCAGGTTGATTTCAATCTGGCGGCGGTCACCCTTGTTCACATCGTCGAACTCAAGTTGATTGATGTCAGCCAGCAAACCGCCAAAGTCGTAGGGATAAATAGCTGAATAGTCTTTAACTTCCTCTACGACCACGCCCTTCATTTTCAGGTAGACAGGATTCTTGGTGGCATTGCTGTAGACAGCCACCTGCTTCTGGAAATGCCCCATCTGGCGGGCGTCGTAGGTAAGCGAGATGGTGAATCGGTCACCCATGCCGATACCTGTCTTGGGATAATCGACCTTAGTGCAGCCGCAATCGGCCTTCACGTCGGTGATGTGCAGGTTCTTTATACCTTTGTTTCGCAGTTCGAACGTGGCAGTCACGGGTACTTCAAACCCCGTCTTTCCCACGTCAATAGTTGTCTTGCTGATGCTTAGCTTCTGGGCTTCTGCGGCCATTGCCGCCACGCACAAGCAGGATATGAGGATGATACGTTTCATTCAACTTCTATGATTTGTGATTTTGTCAGACCGCGGAACTCGGGCGAATAGGCACACTCCACGATGCATGTGCCAGTCTCGTAGGTGCCCGGTCGGTCGACATAATACTCGGTTTCTATCACATGTTTGCCCTTGGGCAGGATGTCGAAGTAATAGTTTGTGGTGCAGTCACGTGGCGTCACATAGTAGCCAAAGCGGTAGCCGCTGAGCTGGTTGACCGGCTCTAAGCAGGCGGCACGCTTGTCAATGACCTGAACGAAGTCGTAGTCACGATCGGCTTGTATGGTGATACGCACACGGACACGGGAACCGACTTTAAGTGTTGTGCTTCCTTCTGTTGACAGGATTTCGCGCTTCACGCTTATACCGCTCTTTTGATCCTTAATATCGGGCGTTGCCTGCATGAACTGCGCATACAAAGCGCCCCAAGAAGTGCCTACTGAAGTTTTCTCTGCAGTAAACTTCTTGGCGTCGACAGCGGGCATCGACTGCTTGACGTAACCGAGCCCGGCAGTCGCTTCGCTGGTGTCAAGGGCCTTTCCGTCAATGCTGAGGACAGTCTTCGCCTGGGGAGCCAGAGCCTGCGAGTTACCGTTGAGGAAGGCATATATAGCATCAACGCTGTTGAGCGGGGTGTCCCAAGCCTGTGTGCGCTTCTCCTGAAGGAGCCAGCGCTGCATCTCGCTGATGGTCTGTGTGTCGTCAGGCGTCAGTCGTTTTAAGGCCTCGATGACAGCCACCTGTGTAGGAATACGATAGTCACGCCATGAATAGCCGGCACGCGGGGTGTCGTAGTAGCGTCCCATTTCCTCCTTATAGACAGTGTACTCCTTCAGACTTTTGACGTAAGTCAGATTGGCGAGAACGACGGCAGAGAGCGCTTTCTCAAGGATGGTCTGACGTTTAGTTTCCTTCTTCAGCAGATTGCGTAGATAGATATTGGCCTCCTCGACATTGCCAGGCAATTGACGGCCGTCGACAGTGACAAGATAGAGCCACTGCAGAGCCTTGAACGAGGGGAACGACTGCTTGTGGCCTTTCTTCTCCTCCTTCTTCATTTCGTCTACAAGTTCCACAATCTCCTTGCCGATGAAGTTCATAGCCTTGTCGAGTTGAGACGTGAGAGCTGTGAGCGGAGTGTTGCTGCCGGTCATTTCATTGAGGCGGACAAGCATCTGGGCCACCTCGATGGTAATCCAAGAAGAACCACGCATGCCTGGCCACCAGCTCCACGAGCCGTCAGCATTCTGCAATTTCTCCAGTTTCTCGACTGCCGAACTGAGGCGCTGCTGCATCAGGTTCTCGTCGAAGAATTCACCCAATTGACGACGCTGGTCACCCTCCTGTTGTGCATCGAGCACCCAGGGTGTCTCACCGAGCAGAAGTTCCTTCAGTTCCTGGTTCTTTTCGAGTTGAGAGTTGAGAGACGTTAATTGGACATCCTCATGCTTCCAGGCCTCGAAGACATTCTTGGCATTGGGATTCTGGTCGAGAATATACTTGCCAATAGTGTTCGTGTAGAGCGAGGCAGCCTGACAGACGGCGCAATTGTCGTAGGGATGAGCTATCGTCGAGAGAGCCTGAACCAAGAGCCACACGGGGTTGTTGGTGTACTCAATGGTGAGTGTGGAATTAGCTTTCGTGTCTCCCTTCGGCAGGATTTCGGTCAGGTCGATTTCCTTGGTGCCAGGTTCATTCTGGGTGAAAGGCACGCTGACCGTGACGCGCTCACGGTTGGGCAGAACAGGCAGGTAATGCTGTTCACCGTCGCTGAAGCCACGTCCACTGACGCTCACCTTAGCCACCAGCAACGAGGGCCAGGCCTCGGACGGATGGCAGTCGAAACTGACGCTGAACGTCGAATCGGGCACCAGACTGACCGTGCGCTTCTGTTCGCTGATGACCTTTTCGGTCTCAGGGTCGAGCAACTGCAGCATGGCCGTACCATTGAGCGGCTTGTCGCCAGTGTTGAAAATGCGGGCGATGATAACGGCCTTGTCACCCTGTCGCACGAATCGCGGCATGTTAGGCTGTATCATCACCTCCTTACTGGCCACGGCCTCGTCGGTCAGCATGCCGTACATCATATCTTCCGTGTGAGCCACACCGACGAAACGCCAGGTCGTCAAGCTCTCGGGAAGCGTGAACTTAAGGGCAATCTGGCCATCCTTGTCGGCCACAAGCTGGGGATAGAAGAAGGCTGTCTCCTGCAGGTTCTCACGCATCTGGACGGGCGTCTGTTCAGCACTTTCGCCAGCATCCTCGTCAGCAGAGTCTGCCAATGCTCTCGACATTTGGTTCTTGACGGCTGCATAGCCCGTAACCACCATTTGTTCTGCCTCTGCTTCCTCCTCTACCATAGACGACTCGCTCATCACAGCTCCGTCAGGGAGTGCCATTGCTGCTCCCACAGCCTTATACATGCGCATGTTGCGGAATCGGCTGAAGCGATAAGGATAGACATCGTGGTCAAAATGGCTCAGCTTAAGGTTGCTGACGCTGAGTGCACCCTGGTGATGATAGCCGCTAAGCACGCCAAAGCCGCGATCAATGAATGTCCAGTGAGTGCTCGGTACGGGCAGGTTCTCCTCCGGCACGATGCTCCACATGAGGGGACTCAGCTGGTCGAGACTCTTGTCATAGAGGGTGGCCATCAGCTGAGCATCGGCGGGCGTGCCGTCAGGCGTCAGCGCCGTCAATGTCCATTCCTCCTGTTGTCCGGGTTCCAGTCTGTTGCGGAAAGTCTTCCACGTGAGTTTCAGGTTCATGTCGGGCGTAGGTCGCTTGATGGTGGCATTATGGGTGTAAACCTTGCCGTTCTTGGCCCAGGCGAAACAGAGCAACAAGCCGCTGCCCATGGTAGCTTCGTCGTAGTTGAACTTACGGTTGAGCAGTTCATTGCTGCGCTCCACGGAGCCGCTCTCGAGAATACGCTCACCGGCAAAGATACTGTAGACGATATGCACATTCTTGTCACTGGAACCCACCTGAACAGTGACGGGCCTGCCGTCGTAGGGGAACTGGTTGGCTGAGACATAGAACCAGTCATCGGTCTCGGCAGCTGGGCGCTTGTCATCGAGGGAGAACACCGTGAACTGCTGCTCAAGTGTGTCCTCCTCACAGACGGCCGTCAGGGTGTGGAGCCCGCTTTTCATCTGTGGAATCAGGAAAAGTGTGTTCGACTTCTGTTCCTGCCATTTGCCACCATCGAAGCGGTAGCGGACGGTAGCGTCAAGGTCGATGCCGGCGGCGTTCTGACGGTGGAAGGCCATCTTCGTGTCCTGCTCGCTGAGCACTTTCTCGGGGATGGTGGCCGTCAATGCGGTCTTACGGTTACCAAGAGGCAGGCTCAACTGGCCTTGATGGGTCTCACCAGCCTGGTCGGTCACGTCGGCCGTGATAACAAAGTTGTAGAACATCGTATGTTTCGTCTTCGGAAGAACCATGGGCACATCAACTGTAAATGAGCCGTCAGTTCCCGTCGTGGTCTCACCCTCGGCAATAGTCTCGTCGGCCTGACTGCGGCCGATCATCCCTTGCCCCCAGTAGTAGGAGTAGTTCATCCACCAGAATGGCAGTCGGCGCACCACCTTATATTTGACCTGTGCGCTCTGCACGGGCACGCCGGCATAGCTGCGGGCACGTCCGCTGACAACCACCGTGTCGCCGTCGTCATAGTTTTGGCTGACGGGAGGTATTTCGACCTCGAACGACGGCCGTTTGTATTCCTCTACACGGAAATAGTGAGTGCCGGCAAAGGTGCTGATCGTGTATTGTCCCGTCAGCGACTTCTGTGGCAGGATGAAGTCGACCGCGGCCGTGCCGAATCGGTCGGTGGTGACCTCTTTGCTCGCCACCGTCTGATGGTTAGCATCACGGAGGTCAAAGGTCACCTTGCGGTTGGCTGTCACCTTGTTCTCGAATCCGTTGCGAGAGGTGAAGTATATAGCCGCCACGTGCACGGTCTGGCCCGGACGATAGATTTCGCGGTCGGTGTAGACGAAAGTGTAGTTCAGCGTGTTCTTGTTCTCGTAATAGCCATAGTAGCCATAGGCATTCATAGGCGGACAAGAATGATCGTCGTCAGTATAGACATAGGCCTGTGAGGGGCGCTCGTCCTTACAGTTATAGAGCAACTCGCCCTTCTGGTCGGTGGTCAGGGTCTCCACACCTTTTGGCTTTTTATAGCCCTTATAGGTTGTGATTTTCAACTTGGCATTCTTGAGGGGCTGGCCGGTAGTGGCATTGACGGCCACGTAGCGCATCTGTTTCTCCGGCTGTCCAAGTACCAACAGGCGTACGTCGCTGACGAAGTAGAGCAGCCGCGACGTCTGGGTCTGCGGTGAGGTTTCCATCTCTAACATGTAGACGCCGGCGGGCAGGCCTTCCAACATGAGCGAGTCCTCGTAGACCTCATAAGGTTTCTTGCCAACATAGATGCGCGTCTGCGTCATGTGCGGCAGTGCCGTCAGCAGGGGCTTCAGTTTCTTGTAGTCGTCAGTCCTGGAAGGATCGAGTTCCGTGTCGCCCTTAACATTTGCACTGTAGACACGCAAGGTCAGCTGGGTGATGCCACGCAGTCCCTTCAGGGTGACGGTCTGAGGGCGCTCTGGGATCGTCAGTTCGCTAAGCTCGGCACGGAAGGATTGCGACGTCAGGTCGCGCTGGCGATTGCGCAGCAAGTTCATTCGTTGCCATGAGGGCCAGCGGTCGGTGGCATAGTTGATATACTGCCACTTTTGCTCGTCGGTGGCATCGGTCTTCTGGTCCATGAACTCATAGCGGGCAATAGCAGCCTCGCCGCATTCAGGCAGATCCTGATACTCAGCAATGAGCGAGTCGATGCGCTCAAGATGGTGCGACTTGTTCAGGGGTTCCAGTTCGGCAGGCTCTTGCTGGCGCAGCATCTCAATGCCTGTCAGCAAAGCGGCACGTCGGTTGCCTGCCTTTGAGTAGTAGTCATGCAAAATGGCGAAACGACGTGTCTCGTAGCCGACAACACTCAGCAGGTCATCGCCAAAGATACGGCTGTCCTGACCGCTGACGACGAAAGGCTCGTAGTCTGCAGCCTTCACTCCGGCCAAAGCCTTAGGGTCGCTGACGGCCTGATCGTAGAAGTCGGCCGACATCTGCATGTAGTGGTCGGGATTGAGCATGGGGTTATTCTCGTAGACGTAACCCAGGGCGGTTGCATAGATGGCCTGTCGGGCTGCATCGCCCTTAGCCTCTTCGAGCCGCTTCTGAAGCCGTGCGACGGCCGGCTCCAGCGAGTCGGGAGCCACCTGCGACATGGTACGGGCTTCCTGAAGTTCAGCCTTCATCAGTTGTCCGTAGGCATTCTCGCGTGTTGCCTTTTCTGAAATCTGGCGCAGCAGTTGCTGCTCCGTCTGTGGCAGGTCCTTTTCCTCTGCCTCTTTCACCTGCCGCCAAAGGCTGGTGTATGTCTGTCCGAATATACTCATGCTTGTCGATGTAATCAATATGAGTGTCAACAAAATTTTTTTCATAATACGATGATCTGTGTTACGGATGAACTTTTTGCAAAGTTACACATTATATCCGACATAGCGAAGGATATATCGTGAATTATATGAAAGTTTAACGCATCGATTCATGACGGCATACTAAAAACGCCTGCAATTTTTCACAAAATCACAGACGCTTATGTTATCGATAATACAATTACTTTCTAAAAAACTTTTCCCATTAAGAATGGTAGGCACGCTTGCCTTTTTCAAAAACACTATGTTAACCTAAATCACTATGAAAAATCTCTTATTCCTGTTGTGCATCAATTCGGCGCTGGGGACGCATGCGACCATTCTGCTGGCCTCGCTGGCCAAAACCTCCGCGAGGGGCACGCTGGAGCCGGTTCTGCTCCTCGACCTTGTAGGCCTTATATTGCTCCTCGGTGAGTATCTTCTGGAGCTCTGCGTCATAGGCTTCCTGATTAGCCTTCATATCTTCGCGCATCTTCTCAATGTCTTCACGGGCGGGCTGCTGGCCATCTCTCTCGGGGCGCATCCGCATGGATGAATCCCTTGCGCCGTCACCACGTCCCTGAGGCCTTACCTGTCGCTGACCTCTCATTTGCGGCCTGAGCTTATCGGCATATTGAGTGTTCAACTCCAGCAACTTGGCCGTCTGCTCATCATTGTGTCCCAGCTTCTCAGCCGTCTCCTTGGTGCGCTGTTTCAGCATTTCCGTCCTGTCAAATTGTCTGCGCTGATTGTTGTCTCGTTTAGTCTCTTGCGCCATCATCTGGGCGCTCAAAGCCATTGCTACGATGGCCATCATCATTTTCTTCATATTAGTCACTTTTTTAGTTGTTAAACTTATGATTTCCGACTAATGCCGGGGTTGTAACTAATATTTCGACGCAAAGATACACAAAAAGTTTAAAACCGGCAAAAAAATATTGAACTTTTTTGAGTTATCTCTTATTTTTTTCCTATTTTTGCACAAAAATTGGAGACACGGATCATGAAACGGCTTTATATTTCATCTGTTGCATCTCTCCTGTTGCTCGTCTTCACCTTCGGTGGATGTCGGCAGGAGGCACGGCAGGATCGCTACACGGGTGTCGACTCCATCCCTTTGCTGATCATGCAGATTCAGCAGTGTGCCCGCCTCTACACGACGGAATACAAGATTCACAAAATAGTCACATACGACGACGAGCTGAGGCTTAGGGGCAGCATCTTCGACCATGATTTCGACTTGCCGCTCCCTTTGGGCGACCGCAAGGTGGTCATTCCCATGGATGCCACGCTCAAGGGATATATCGACTTTGAGGGTTTTTCGTCGAAAAATGTGTGGCGTCAGGGCAACCACATCACCATTGTGCTGCCAGACCCGAAAGTGATGCTGACCAGTTCGAAGGTCGATCAGAAACATATCAAGGAATACGTCTCTTTGCCCCGGGCTCATTTCAGCGACAAGGAACTCGCTTCCTATGAGGCAGAGGGACGTGAGGCCATCATAGCCGCCATTCCTCAGATGGGCATCGTCGAGAGTGCCCGCGAGGGAGCCGCCATACTGCTGATACCGCTTATAGAGCAAATGGGATTCAAGGAAGAAAATATCAGGGTCGTATTCCGCGAAGACTTCGACCCGACAAACCTGAAAGAATTATTAGACCAGAATTCAATCGAACGACATGAGCAATAGGAGTTGTTTGCAGACGGGATGCCTCGTCACGCTGATCCTCATCGTGGGAGCGTTGTGGTGGTTTTATCGCGCATTGCCGCGCCTGCGCATGGAGGGCAAGGGCGAGATGAGCATGACGCCCGCGCAGATTCAGAGCATCCGCAACATCGGGCAATGGGAGTTTCTCTCAGTGAGCGACGAGGAGTTGGTCGACACGACGCGTGAAGGATTCTTCACCGACGACCATCTCGTGCGTATATATTATGGTACGATGCGCCTTGGTGTCGACATGAGCCGGCTCGGCGACGATGCCGTCAGCCGCTCTGGCGACTCAATCATCATTGTCTTGCCACCCATCACGCTGCTTGACGAGGATTTCATCGACGATGCCCTCACCAAGGCTTTCCACGAGTCAGGGCGATGGTCGGCCGACGACCGCGAGGCGCTCTACGAGAAAGCCCGCCGACAGATGATGGCTCACGGCATGACTGCGGAGAACATCACTGCAGCTCAAAACAACGCTGACGCCCAGATGCGCAAGATGCTGAAAGCTATGGGGTTCAAGAACGTTATCGTCCGCTTCCGCGAGGATTAAAGCACATCGACAACTGTCAGCTCATCGCCATCGACGCGAAAGCGGACGTCGTGGCCGGCAAAAGGCATGCCGTAGATGCGCTGTGGATCATTGTGATAGGACGGCCGGGGATCCTGAGCGAGCACGTCCATCAGAGCCTGGCAATCCTCGGCAGTGAAGCATGATGCGGCACGCTCATCAGCTAACCTGACCATCAGCGGGTGCCACGCTCTCTGATCCACGAAACCGCCACGGGCTTCGGGATGGCTGTCGGCATAGGGCACATAGGGCTTGATGTCATAGATGGGCGTTCCATCCATCAAGTCGGCCCCCCTCACATGAATCACCGGCGCCCAAGTTCCTTCATAGTCAATTCTCGACAATCGGACGCACGAAAGCCCAAGGGAGTTCGGTCTGAACGGCGAGCGCGAGGCGAACACCCCTACCCGCTCGTTGCCGCCAAGCCGCGGCGGACGCACCGTCAGATTCGACGTCACCTGGCGGTTGGCAGAAAACTCCCATATCAGCCACAGATAGTCAAAGCCGTCGAGGCCCCTGATTGCCTCGGTCTGACGGTAATCGGGCTCAAGTACAATATGGCCCTCAAGTGAGTCTGCTATACCGCTCTGCCGGGGGACGCCAAACTTCGACGTCAGCGGTGAATGGAAATAAGCAATGGGATGAATTTCCATAATCAATCTCAGTCTGATTTGTTCTGTGGGTTCTTCGCCGAAGTCTGACGAATGACGATGCGCTGCGGCACAATCTCATGATACACTTTGGCGTCGCCATTAATCTGGCGCAACAGCAGGTGGCACGCCCGCTCCCCCATCAGCCGCGACTGGTCCTCGATGGCCGAGAGCTGGGGCGTCACATAGCATGCATGTTCATCGTCAGTGAATCCGATGAGTGCCACGTCATCAGGAATACGAAGTCCGAGCTGCTTGATGGCTGTGAAGGCCGCAAAGGTGATGATGTCGTTGAATGTCAGCAGAGCATCAGGACGGTCAGGTCGCGAAAGCATGTCGGCCACATTCCGGCGGGCCACGTCGTAGTCAATCAGGTCGCACACGACGAGCGAACGGTCGATTGCAATCTTGCAGGCCCTCAGAGCCTCCAGATAGCCATGCTTCCTGCGGCGCACCATGTCGAGATGATTGGGGCCTCCGATGAAGGCAACGCGCCGCGAACCAGTAGCGATGAGGTGCTGGGTGGCCTGCTGAGCTGCCTCGTCGCCGTTAGCCATCACACTTGAAAAGAGTTCTGTCAGGCACGTCCGCCCAAAGAACACCATCGGGATACCCATGCGATGTATATCCTCAAAATGCGAATAGTCGACCGTGTCCTGTGCCAGACAGGCGATGATGCCCTCCACGTGCAGGTTGTTGAAGTTGTCAATGGCGCGCGCCTCCAACTCCATCTTTTCATGGCTGTTGGCGCTGATCACGCTATAGCCAGCCCGGGCCGCCTCCTCCTCAATGCCGTCGAGCACGGCTGCATAGTAGTGAGTGACCAGGTTTGGCACAACCACGCCTATCATCCTCGGTGCTTCCTTGCGCAGGCTTTGCGCAAACGGATTCGGCCGGTAGTTCATCTTCCGCGCCAGAGCCTTCACCTTCTCGCGCATTTCAGATCCGATTTCAGGACTACCGTTCAGCGCACGGCTGACCGTAGCGATGCTCACCCCAAGTTCACGAGCAAGATCCTTGAGCGACGTTCTGCGTTTATTCATGCTGGCAAAATTACAAAAAATAATTGAACAGCGCAAACGTTTACGTCGTTTTTTGTATCCCTTTGCTTGGAAATACAAAAATAATGCCCTACCTTTGCACCCGAAAAAGAGTAATGAATAGTTGATAATAAGTTAGTTAGAGAAGAAACTGAGCTTGTCGGGATGACAAGCTCAGTTTCTGTTTATGATGATGGTTTAACGTTATTGCAGGTTTGCCGCAATCTGCTCATCACTGAGATGATAGTTCTGCAGATCGCCGTCGATGTATTGGTCGTAGGCAGTCATGTCAATAAGGCCATGACCGCTGAGATTGAACAGGATGACCTTCTGTTCGCCAGTCTCCTTGCACTTCAGAGCCTCACGGATGGTGGCGGCAATAGCGTGGCAGCTCTCCGGTGCGGGGATGATGCCCTCGGTGCGTGCAAAGAGCATGCCTGCATCGAACGACTCCAACTGAGGGATGTCAACGCCACGCATCAGCTGGTCCTTGATGAGCTGTGAGACAATCATGCCTGCTCCGTGGTAGCGCAGGCCTCCGGCGTGAATGTTGGCGGGCTTGAATTGATGGCCGAGAGTGAACATGGGCAGCAAAGGTGTATAGCCGGCCTCGTCGCCAAAGTCATACATGAACTTGCCGCGCGTCAGTTTCGGACAACTGTCGGGCTCTGCGGCGATGAACTCTGTCTGCCGGCCGTCCTTCAGATTGTGGCGCATGAAGGGGAAGGCGATGCCGCCGAAGTTGGAGCCTCCGCCGAAGCAGGCAATCACCGTGTCGGGATATTCGCCGGCCAGGGCCATCTGCTTCTCGGCCTCAAGGCCGATGATGGTCTGATGCAGGGCTACATGGTTGAGCACCGAGCCAAGCACGTACTTACACTTCGGGGTCGTCTGAGCCAGTTCCAAGGCCTCGCTGATGGCCGTTCCGAGTGATCCGGAATGGGTAGGATTGACGGTCAGGATGTCCTTACCGGCACGCGTCGACATCGATGGCGAACCGGTCACTGCAGCACCGAACGTCCGCATGATACTCGAACGATAAGGTTTCTGCTGCATCGAAATCTTCACCTGATAGACTGCGCATTCGAGGCCGAAGATCTTGGCGGCGTAAGCCAGAGCGGCACCCCACTGACCGGCACCTGTCTCCGTGGTGACGTTGGTGGTGCCCTCCTCCTTGGCGTAGTAGCACTGGGCAAGAGCCGAATTAATCTTATGCGAGCCCAACGGGTTGGTCGATTCATTCTTGAAATAGATATGCGCTGGCGTGCCGATGGCCTTCTCCAGCTCATAGGCGCGCACCAGGGGCGTAGAGCGATAGAACTTATACTTGTCGAGCACCTCCTCGGGAATGTCGATGAAGCGGTCGGCCATGTTGAGCTCCTGCTTCGAGCACTCCTCAGGGAAGATGTGGGCAAGGTCTTCCCAGCCCAAGGGTTGCTTGGTGCCGGGGTGAAGGGGTGGCATCGGCTTGTTGGGCATGTCAGCCAGAATGTTGTACCATTGTGTTGGGATCTCACTTTCCTGAAGGATGAATTTCTTCTGTTTCATACGTGCTATGATTAGTTTAATTTGTGAATTTGATTCTTATCAATATAAAGAAAGAGGTCTGTCGTCTCAGATGGCTGACCTCTATTCTCCTTCAGTTGACAAAGTTAAGCATTTCCGGCGAACCAGCCAAACTTTTTGTATATTATTTTGGCTTTCTCGCGATAATTTGCAAGAAAACGAGCAATTAATGAATGCAGGTTGAATATTGTTTCTATTTTATCTGCTTCTCAAACGGAACAGCGGGGAGACCGGTTCGTTCGGCTCTTACATTGGCCTCAACGGGATTGTCTTTCCAGGCGTAGCGTACTGTCCTGACGGTACCGGTTGTATTAATGACAACACGATTACCGTCGGCTACGGCATCAACTGAGTGAAAGCGACCGGAGCCGTCGGCTGTCTCGAAGCCGTGCACAGGGCCAGGGAAAAGCGCCTGGTCGAACGTGGCAACAACTTGTCCCGTCTCCGCTGTCAAGCTGACCAGCTCGGGCGAGAGCTCCACCTTTTTATTATAGACCAACCTGTCGAAGCAGAGGGCACAACGCTCAGCCAGTTCCTTCTTGCGCAGAGGATGGATGTCGCTGGCTTCCCCCAGGTCGATGGCCACGGCCAGTTCAGCACGGCTGTCGTTCATCGCAGCCCGGTGCTGCGACTCGCGGAGTCGTGCCCATCCGCTTTCCTGCGGCTGAGCCGATGGCTCCATATAATTGGCCAGTTGAACAATTGAGAACGGCAGGCCCGGTTGCTCAAAGAGCAGTCGCCACGAATGCATCAGACAGCCTAAGAGCGGCTCATATTCGGCAGGGCGGCCGGTGTTGGATTCGCCCTGATACCAGACCACGCCAGAGAGCGCATAGGGGGCCAGGCCCCGCAGCATACCGTTCCACAGTGCTGCCGCTTTATTCTGAAGATTGATGTCGACCGACGGCTGGCGGGGCATCTGAATGCCGTCGTGTACGCGCCATTCCGGCGAGAGCTGGATGGTGGTCTTGTCGGCAAACTCAAGGCTGAACGGCTTTTCGCGATAGAACCTGGGACGGCCCTGCTTATTGAAGATTCGCACGCAGATGACGTTGTCGCCCTCGCGCAGCAATCCTTCCGGCACCTGATAGCGTCGTGGCGGATACTGGTAATACGTGCGCCCCACTTCACTCCCGTTGACGAAGGTGTAGTCGGCGTCATAGAGCGTGCCTACCCGCAGGAGCGCCGGCTGACCGGCATGGGCTGCGTCGACCATGACATGCTGACGGAGCCAATAGGTGCCGCAGAAGTCGAACTCGTAGTCCGTTGGCAGATTGTCGCGGTTGGCCAGCGTCCATGTCGAATCATCGAAGTCGGGCGACGCCCACTGACCGCTGACGCCAGGATCAGTCGCATCGAGCAGTTGGTGCCATCGGTTGTCCGTGCGGCTGTTCATCTGCTGCATGGCACTGACCATCTCCTTGTCCTGGAAATACTCTGCCTCAGCCACCATGCGCGGGTTGTAGCGAAACATGGAGTCGACGGGCAGCCAAGCCTCTATAGGTGTGCCGCCCCATGAACTCTGAATGACCCCCTGAGCCACACCGGTCGATTGTTGCATGCGCTTGCCAAGAAAATAGCCAAGGGCCGAGAACCGCCATGCCGTCTGCTTTGAGAGCGTCTGCCATCCAGCCGTCGACTTGACGTCGCGGGCAGGACTTCCGAGGACAGGCACGTTGGCCACCTGGAACAAGCGGACCATAGGGAACACGTCGGCGTCAATCTCATCAGGGTATTGCGGATAGACGCGCTCGATGTTGATGTCGATGTTCGACTGTCCAGAACAGAGCCACACATCGCCCACCCAGACGTCGCTGATCGTTACCTCGGCCACAGTCAGCACGTAAGGGCCACCGGCCTTCATCTTCGGCAGGTCAATGCGCCAACAGCCTTCCGGGTCAGCCGTTGCCGTGTAGCTTTTCTTGCCCCACTTCACAACGACACTCTCACCAGGGTCGGCCCATCCCCAGACGGGTACAGGCACGCCACGCTGTACCACCATACCATCCGTAAAGAGGGCCGGCAGTACCACTTTAGCTTCAGCCTTTGACTGAAGCAAAAACATCATAGCCGATAGAGAAGCAAAGAAAAGCAATCGTCTCATTTTCTTAGATACCAATTAGTTGAGTCAAGAAGTTTCGAGTAAAGCGTCATGTCGGTCTCACCATTGCGGCGGGCGATGGGCGCGGCCAGATAGGCAGGGTCGTTCCGGCGCAGGGCAATGCGCATGAGGTCGTAGTAGCGCTGACCTTCGAAGGCCGTCTCAAGGGCCAGTTCATTGACGATGTAATCCTCGACAAGCGGCTGCTGCCAGGCCACGGTGTCGGCTCTCGAAGCCAACGACTGGGCAGGCATGGGCAGCGTATAGAGCGGGTCGGCATCAGCATCGCCACACCCACGCGAATGCACGCCCTGCATGTTCTGCTCGCTGAAGACATTGACATCAAACGCCAAGAGGTCGCCCGCCTGAGCCCGTTCGATGCTGTCGATGCGCTCACGGATCACTTGGTCGTAAAGCCCGTACTTCAGCACGGCGAAGGCCGACTGCGGGTAGCCGGCGCAGTTGAGGGCCTCGGCAAAGTGCAGATAGACGACGTTGCGCCGATAGAGCGTCACGCCGTCAGCATTCAACTTGTTTATCGTCTGGCGCTGAGCCGAATACTTTGAGTTCTGATCCTGGTTGACCACACTCCAGCGATAGTAGTCGTAGAGCCGCAGGTCGCCCTCCTGATAGGGCTCAAGCAGATTCTGCTTGGGAGCATAGAGCGTGTCAATCTGACTGTCGCTGGTGCGGTAGAGCATGCAGTAGTTCTGACTTGCCGAAAGGGCCATCAAGGCCTTCGAGGGCGACACCTGAGCATAATAATTGTTGGTAAGGGTCGAGTTGAACGTATTGGCCAACTGACTGTAGACGCCCTCATACTCCGACGACTCCATCGGCACGTAGGCGAGGCACTCCGACTGGGAACTGCTGCTCAGAGTCGAACTGAACGAGCGATAGACGGTGCGGAAGTCATTCGTCTGACTGCTCCACTGGGCGCGCGACGTGCCAGTCGTGATGGGATTGGTGCGCAGCGTCAGATAGTCGTGATAATAGGTGGCTGCCTCCTGATAGCGTCCTGCCCAAAGACAGAGGTCGCCCAGCAGGGCCCGCACCGGGATGAAGAACTTCTGCGAACTCTGATTGTTGATGTTGCCGTACTGAGGCAGTTTCGTGTCGACGTAGGGCCGCAGGTCGTCGATGAAGTAATTGCAAATCTGGACGATACTCTGGGGCTGCAGCATCATGGCATCCTCAGCCTCACGCTCCGTGAGCAGGGGCTCCGTCACGAGCGGCACGCTGCCATAGACCTTAGCCATCTGAAGATAGGTCCAGGCACGGAAGGCCTTGACGGCAGCATATTCAGCCTCGAAGACACGCTGTCCGCGCTTCTGCAGCGCGGTGTCGACCGTTGCGAGATAATAGTTGCAGTTGTTCACGACGGCGTAGTAGTCGCTGATCTGGTTGTAGCGGTTCTGTGTGCCGCTGTCATCAAAGCCTGCAAGTGCCTTGAGGTCGGCATTGGCATACTCAGTAGGCGCCACCAGGTCGGCCCGCACTTCACCTAAGAGGACCGTGCGGTCGGCCAGCGTCTGAAGCTTGTAGATAATGCCCATCACACTATAGACGCTGTCCGTGGGAGAATTCAGCTGGTTGTCCTCCTGGAACTCAACGAGTTCAGAGTCGGTGTCGAGCATGTCGGAGCAGGCCGTCAATGCACCAGTCAAACAGATTGCACAGCAAATATT
>JAFTGI010000181.1 GCA_017458195.1 Prevotella sp. | reverse complement strand
TGATGTCAGTAACTCGCTCTCCAGCGTATTCCTCGTCTACGCTCCCGAATGGCCCGAATGGGAATGCCGAGTCCGCTTCTTCCTCGATCCTGGCCACATGGCCCCCATGCTCTACTCGCAGCTCTGCCTCATCGGCAAGTACTCGCTGGAAGACCTGAAGCAGCTGCGCCAGTGGGGCTCGGTCACTCCCGGTCACCCCGAGCGCGAACTGGCTCGCGGCATCGAGAACACCAGCGGTCCGCTCGGACAGGGCCACACCTTCGCCGTGGGCGCTGCCATCGCCGCCAAGTTCCTGAAGGCTCGCTTAGGCAACGTGATGAACCAGACCATCTATGCCTACATCAGCGACGGCGGCGTGCAGGAGGAAATCTCGCAGGGCGCAGGCCGCATTGCCGGCAACCTGGGGCTCGACAACCTTATCATGTTCTACGACGCCAACGACATCCAGCTCAGCACCCGCACCGAGGTCGTCACCACCGAGGACACGGCCCGCAAGTATGAGTCATGGGGCTGGTACGTACAGAAGATTGACGGCAATGACGTCGACCAGATCCGCGAGGCCATCCGCAAGGCTCAGGCCGAGAAGGAGCGTCCGAGCCTCATCATCGGCCACTGCGTCATGGGCAAGGGTGCCCGCAAGGCCGACGGCTCGAGCTACGAGAGCGACTGTGCTACCCATGGTGCTCCGCTCGGCGGCGACAACTTCGTCCAGACGATGAAGAACCTGGGCGCCGATCCCGAGAATCCGTTCCAGATCTTCCCCGAGGTGGAGGAGATGTATGCCCGCCGCCGCGAGGAACTGAAGAAGATCGTGGCTGAGCGCTATGCCGAGAAGGCCGAGTGGGCCAAGGGTCACCCCGTGCAGGCCAAACAACTCGAGGAATGGTTCAGCGGCAAGGCTCCCCAGATTGACTGGACGAAGGTGGAGCAGAAGGCCGGTGCCGCCACCCGCGGTGCCTCGGCCACGGTGCTTGGCGTGCTGGCCGAGCAGGTGCCCAACATGATTGTGGCCTCAGCCGACCTCAGCAACAGCGACAAGACCGACGGTTTCCTGAAGAAGACCCACGCCCTGATGCGCGGCGACTTCACCGGTGCTTTCTTCCAGGCTGGCGTGGCCGAGCTGACCATGGCCTGCTGCTGCATCGGCATGGCCCTGCACGGCGGCGTCATCCCCGCCTGCGGCACGTTCTTCGTCTTCTCCGACTATATGAAGCCCGCCGTCCGCATGGCCGCCCTGATGGAGCTACCCGTGAAGTTCATCTGGACCCACGACGCCTTCCGCGTCGGTGAGGACGGTCCCACCCACGAGCCCGTGGAGCAGGAGGCCCAGATTCGCCTGATGGAGAAGCTGAAGAACCACCACGGCCGCAACTCGATGCTCGTCGTCCGTCCTGCCGATGCCGAGGAGACCACCGTCTGCTGGCGCATGGCCATGGAGAACACCCAGACGCCGACGGCCCTCATCTTCAGCCGCCAGAACATCGACATGCTGCCCGCCGGCAACGACTACTCGCAGGCAGCGAAGGGCGCCTATGTCGTGGCCGGCAGCGACGACGACTACGATATCATCCTACTCGCCTCTGGCTCAGAAGTTTCCACCCTTGAGGCTGGAGCAAAGCTGCTGCGCGAGGACGGCGTGAAGCTGCGCGTGGTGAGCGTCCCCAGCGAGGGTCTGTTCCGCAGTCAGCCGAAGGAATACCAGCAGAGCGTGCTGCCCTGCGGCAAGAAGAAGTTCGGCCTCACCGCCGGTCTGCCCGTCACGCTCGAGGGGCTCGTCGGCAGCGACGGCTGCGTCTGGGGTCTTGAGAGCTTCGGCTTCAGCGCCCCCTACAAGGTGCTCGACGAGAAGCTGGGCTACACCGGCCAGAACGTCTACGAACAAGTGAAGAAACTTCTTGCATAAAAGACTATGGACGTCAAGACAATCGGCCTGGCCAGCGACCACGCTGGCTATGCTTTAAAGCAATTCGTGAAGAAGTATCTCGAGGAGAAAGGCCTTGAATACAAGGACTACGGTACTTACAGCGAGGAGTCGTGCGACTACAGCGACTTCGGCCATGCGCTGGCCCACGGCATCGAGCAGGGCGAGGTCTATCCCGGCATCGCCATCTGCGGCTCCGGCGAGGGCATCAGCATGACGCTGAACAAGCACCAGTCGATCCGCGCCGGACTGAGCTGGATTCCCGAGATAGCCCACCTCATCCGCCAGCACAACGATGCCAACGTGCTCGTGATGCCCGGCCGCTTCATCGATGAGGACATGGCTCGCCGCATCATGGACGAATTCTTTGCCACGGATTTCGAAGGCGGCCGCCATCAGCGCCGCATCGACAAGATTCCCGTCTGACGATTTCATCCTTCTGTCAACAGAAGTGGCGCTTCTTGAAAGTAATATACCCCTATATTACCTTCGAGAAGCGCCACTTTATTTATGTTCAACCATAGTGCATCATTCACTTTTTGGGGCAATTGCTTGCACATCTCGGAATTTGTTCGTACCTTTGTAACTTGAATGTGCAACATGCTAAAAAGGAATTCGATGAGAAAACGACTGATGATGATACTATGGGGAATCCTGCTGCTCGGCATCCTGACCGCAGTGGGCTGTTTTTGGGCCATCGCCAACGGGCACTTAGGCTACATGCCGCCCATACAGGACCTCCAGAACCCCATTAACCGCTATGCCACCCAGGTGCTCTCGGCCGACGGCAAGCTGCTCGGCACGTGGAGCATGAGCCGCGAAAACCGCGTGATGGTCGACTACGACCAGCTTGCCCCGTCGTTGGTCGATGCGCTTGTTGCCACCGAGGACGCCCGCTTCCGCGAGCACTCCGGCATCGACTTCTACGCCCTTGGGCGCGCCATCGTCAAGCGCGGTTTCATGGGCCAGAAGAATGCTGGCGGCGGCTCGACCATCACTCAGCAGCTGGCCAAGCAGCTGTATAGCGACGTGGCCCACAGCACCACCGAACGACTGTTCCAGAAGCCCATCGAGTGGGTCATTGCCGTTCAGCTGGAGCATTACTATACGAAAGAGGAAATCGTCGCCATGTACCTGAACTACTTCGACTTCCTCCACAATGCCGTCGGCATCAAGACTGCCGCCAACACCTACTTCTCGAAGGAGCCCGCCGACCTGTCCATCACGGAGTCGGCCATGCTGATCGGCCTCTGCAAGAATCCCTCCTATTTCAATCCCGTGCGCTATCCGGAGCGCGCCCAGGAGCGCCGCAACGTCGTACTGGGCCAGATGCTGAAGGAAGGCTACCTGACGCAGGAGCAGCACGACAGCTGCCTGAACGTGCCCCTGGGGCTCCGCTTCCACGTCAGCGACCACAAGGACGGCCAGGCCACCTACTTCCGCGACTTCCTCCGCCGCTACATGACGGCCAAGAAGCCTCGCCGTGCCGACTATCCCGAATGGAACTACGTCAAGTTCTTCCTGGACTCCCTGGCATGGCAACAGGATCCGCTCTTTGGGTGGTGCAACAAGAACACGCGCCGCGACGGCCAGCCCTACAACATCTATACCGACGGTCTGAAGGTCTACACCACCATTGACTCGCGCATGCAGCAATATGCCGAGGAGGCCGTCTATGAGCACGTGGCCCAATATCTGCAGCCCGCCTTCGACAAGGCTAACCTGCAGAAGCGCAATGCGCCCTACTCCACCAACCTGACCCAAGCCGAGATTGAAAAGATCCTGAACCGAAGCGTACGCCAGTGCGAGCGCTATCGCCAGATGAAAGCTCAGGGCGCCACTGATGACGAAATCAAGAAGGCCTTCAACACGAAGACCGACATGCGCGTGTTCTCGTATAAAGGTGAGATCGACACGCTCATGACGCCGATGGACTCCATCCGCTACTACAAGAAGTTCCTCCGCACCGGCTTCGTTAGCATGTCGCCCACGGACGGCGCCGTGAAGGCCTACGTCGGCGGAATGAGTTTTGAGCATTTTGCCTACGACATGGCCACCGAGGGCCGCCGCCAGGTGGGCTCGACCATCAAGCCCCTGCTCTATTCGCTGGCCATGCAGGACGGCATGACGCCCTGCGACCAGGTGCCCAACGTGCAGGAGACCTACTATGTGGCCGGCCAGCCATGGACGCCGCGCAACGGCTCGCGTGCCCGCTATGGCGAGATGGTCACCCTGAAGTGGGGTCTGCAGCAGTCGAACAACTGGATCTCGGCCTATCTGATGATGCACCGCCTGTCGCCGCAGGGCTTTGTCAACCTGCTGCACAACTATGGCATCCGCAATCCGGAGATCCATCCATCGCCCGCACTCTGCCTCGGTCCCTGCGACATCACCGTGCAGGAGATGGTCAGCGCCTACACGGCCTTTGTCAATCACGGCATCCGCACCGCGCCACTCTACGTCACGCGCATCGTCGACGCCGACGGCAACGAGGTGGCCTCGTTCTCGCCCCGCGTCAACGAAGTCATCAGCAGCGAGAGTGCCGACAAGATGCTGTATATGCTGCAGGCCGTCGTCGACGGTGGCACCGGCAGCCGTCTGCGCAACCGCTACAACCTGACGGCACCGCTCGGCGGCAAGACCGGCACGACCAACAACAACAGCGACGCCTGGTTCATGGGCATCACCCCGAAGCTCGTTTCCGGCTGCTGGGTCGGCGGCGAGGATCGCGACATCCACTTTGACTCCATGGTCTATGGTCAAGGAGCAGCCATGGCGCTGCCCATCTTTGCCCTATATATTAAAAAGGTGTATGCCGATGCTTCGCTCGACTATACCCAAAGCGACCAGTTCGACTTCCCCTCGGGCTTCGACCCGTGCTACGTCGTCGATGAGGACGACATGGAGCCGGTCGTTGAGAGCGAGGAGCTCGTTGAGGGCGCTGAGAACGACGAATAAACCTTGACGCAAGTTATAAATCGAAAGCTTTTTGCAAAATATTCTTCAAATTTGTTGGTTGTTTCAAAAAAATAGTTTATTTTTGCAACTTCATTTGATGACAGACATAGAAATAGACTTATGAAACATCCCTTGAGAAGCAGTGTTTGCACGGAAGGCAGGCGTATGGCTGGTGCCCGCGCCCTTTGGGTAGCCACGGGCATGAAGCGCGAACAATTTGGCCGGCCGATTATTGCCGTGGTCAATTCGTTCACCCAGTTCGTACCGGGCCATACCCATCTTCACGAGATAGGCCAGATCGTGAAGGAGGAGATTGAGCGCCTCGGCTGCTTCGCAGCGGAGTTCAACACCATCGCCATCGACGACGGCATTGCCATGGGCCACGACGGCATGCTCTATTCGCTGCCCTCGCGCGACATCATCGCCGACTCGGTTGAGTATATGGTCAACGCCCACAAGGCCGACGCGATGATCTGCATCTCGAAGTGCGACAAGGTGACGCCGGGCATGCTTATGGCTGCCATGCGGCTCAACATCCCCGCCGTGTTCTGTTCCGGAGGCCCTATGGAGGCCGGCCGCTGGCGTGGCGAGAACGCCGACCTCATCACCGCAATGGTGAAAGGTGCCGACCCGACCGTCACTGACGAGGAGATTCGCGAGATAGAGCATTCGGCCTGCCCCGGCTGCGGTTCGTGCTCCGGCATGTTTACGGCCAACTCCATGAACTCGCTCACCGAGGCCATCGGCCTTTCTTTGCCCGGCAACGGCACCATCCTGGCCACCCACACCAATCGTATTGAACTGTTCCGCGAGGCCGCCCGCCTCATCGTCAGGAATGCCCTGGCCTATTATGAGGATGGCGACGAGCGCGTGCTGCCCCGCAGCATCGCCACGCGCGAAGCCTTCCTCAACGCCATGTCGCTCGACATTGCCATGGGCGGCTCGACCAACACGGTGCTCCATCTGCTGGCCGTGGCCCAGGAGGCCGGCGTCGACTTCACCATGAGCGACATCGACCGGCTCTCGCGCCGGGTGCCCTGCCTCTGCAAACTGGCCCCGAACACCCAGCGCTACAGCGTCCAGGAGTGCAACCGGGCCGGCGGCATCCTCGGCATCATGGGCGAGCTGCAGCGCGCCGGTCTCATCGACACGACGACCCTTCGCGTCGACGGCATGACAACAGGTGAGGCCATCGACCGCTATGATATCACGAAATCCCAGATTGAACCTGAAGCAAAGCGCATCTACGAGAGTGCTCCGGGCCGACGCTTCTCGACCCGGATGGGCAGCCAGTCAGAGACATGGCCGCTCGACACGGACCGTGCCGATGGGTGTATTCGCGATATGGACCATGCCTACACGAAGGACGGCGGCCTGGCCGTGCTCTTTGGCAACATAGCCCAGGACGGCTGCGTGGTCAAGACAGCCGGCGTCGACCCGGCACTCTGGCATTTCGAAGGGCCCGCCGTGGTGTTCGATTCGCAGGAAGACGCCTGCGAGGGCATCCTCGGCGGACGGGTGAACAGCGGCGACTGCGTCGTCATCACCCATGAAGGGCCGAAGGGCGGGCCCGGCATGCAGGAGATGCTCTACCCCACCTCCTACATCAAGTCGATGCATCTCGGCAGGGACTGTGCCCTCATCACCGACGGCCGCTTCTCCGGTGGCACCAGCGGTCTCTCCATCGGCCACATCTCGCCCGAGGCAGCCTCTGGCGGCAACATCGGCAAGCTGCGCGACGGCGACCGCATCGTCATCGACATTCCCACACGTTCCATCAATGTCTGCCTGAGCGACGAAGAACTCAGCGCCCGCCCGCAACAGCCTCTGCGGCGCAAGCGAGAGGTGTCGCGCGCACTTAGGGCCTACGCCCAGAGCGTTTCGAGTGCCGACAAAGGTGGGGTCAGGATAATAGAATAAGGTAAGAGGTTCTTCAATAAGGATTGTATGAAAGAGATTGTTACAGGAGCAGAAGCATTGATGAGAGCCTTGGTGAGCGAAGGTGTGACTACCATCTTCGGCTATCCCGGGGGGGCTATCATGCCCGTGTTCGATGCGCTCTATGACTACACACGCGGTGAGCATAAGCGCTTCGACCACATTCTCGTACGCCACGAGCAGGCCGCCACTCATGCCGCACAGGGCTATGCCCGCGTCAGCGGCAAGGTGGGTGTCTGCTTAGTGACGAGCGGACCGGGTGCGACCAACACGCTGACGGGCGTGGCCGACGCCATGATGGACTCAACGCCGATGGTCGTCATTGCCGGTCAGGTAGGCACGGGGGCACTCGGCACCGATGCGTTTCAGGAGGTCGACCTCGTCGGCGTGGCTCAGCCCATCTCAAAGTGGAGCTACCAGATTCGCCGCCCCGAGGACGTGGCCTGGGCCGTCAGCCGGGCTTTCTATATTGCCCGCAGCGGCCGTCCGGGGCCGGTGGTGCTCGACTTTCCCAAGAATGCGCAGACCCATGAGTGCGTCTGGGAGGAGAAGCATGTCGACTTTGTCAGAAGCTACGTGCCCTATCCTGCCCTCAACGAACAGGCTGTCGAAGAGGCTACCCGGCTGATCAACGCAGCCAAGCGACCGCTTGCCCTGGTCGGACAAGGGGTGGAACTTGGCGGAGCCCAGCAGGAACTGAAGGCTTTCCTTGAAAAAGCCGACATCCCCGCGGGACGCACGCTCCTGGGCCTGTCTGCCCTACCCTCTGACCACCCGCTCAACATGGGCATGCTCGGCATGCATGGGCAATACTCGCTCAACAAGCTGACGCAGCAGTGCGATGTGCTCATCGCCATCGGCATGCGCTTCAGCGACCGTGTGACGGGCCTTCCCTCGACCTATGCCCGCCAGGCCAAGGTCATCCATCTCGACATCGACCGCTCTGAGATTGACAAGTGCATCAAGACCGACGTGGCCATCGTGGCGGATTGCAAGGAGTCGCTCCCGGCCATCACCCGCCTGCTTGACCGGGCCTCACACACCGAGTGGATCGATGCCTTTAAGCCTTATCAGGAGGAGGAAGACGCCAAGGTCGTCGAGCCGGCCATCCATCCGAAGGAAGGTCCCCTGCTGATGGGCGAGGTGGTCAATGCCGTGGCCGAGGCTACGAAGGGCGAGGCAATCCTTGTGACCGACGTGGGGCAGAACCAGATGTTCGGCTGCCGCTACTTCAAGTTCCTCCACGAGCGTTCAATCGTGACGAGCGGAGGACTGGGCACCATGGGCTTCGGACTCCCCGCCGCCATCGGTGCCACGTTTGGTGCTCCGGGGCGCCCCGTCTGCCTGTTCATGGGCGACGGAGGCTTCCAGATGAGCATCCAGGAACTCGGAACGATTATGGAGCAGCAGACACCGGTGAAGATGATTCTGCTCAACAACAACTATCTGGGCAATGTCCGCCAATGGCAGGACATGTTCTGGCAGGGGCGCAAATCGTTCACCCGGATGATGAACCCCGACTATGAGCAGATAGCCCGCGGGTACGGGATAGCTTTCGAGCGGGTAAAGGACCGCTTTGAGCTCTCCAAAGCGGTACTTCGCATGCTTCAAAGCGGTACTTCATTCTTGCTGGAGTGCCTCGTCAGGGAGGAGGATAATGTGCTGCCCATGACGGCCCCCGGCAAGAGCGTCGACGAAATGGAATTAGAAATTGTGTGCTGAACAATGGAACAGGAAAAGAAACTCTACACCCTGCTGGTCTACTCAGAGAACATCGCAGGTATACTGAACCAGATCACGGCCGTCTTCACGCGCCGTCAGGTCAACATTGAAAGCCTGAACGTGTCGGCTTCGAGCATCGAGCATGTCCATAAGTACACCATCACGGCCTGGAGCGACGAGGACCAGATCATCAAGATCACGCGGCAGATTGAAAAGAAAATCGACGTCATCAAGGCCAACTACTTCACTGACGACCAGCTGTTTATTCGGGAGACAGGCCTCTATAAGCTCGCCACTCAGCCCGTCATGGACAATCCCGAGGTGAGCCGCACCATTCGACATCACGACGCCAAGATCACGGAGGTGAACCCCACCTACGTCATCGTGATGAAGAGTGGCAACACCGACAGCATCATGAGCCTCTATTCGGCGCTCAATGAATATGGATGTGTGCTCCAGTACACGCGCTCCGGGCGCATTGCCGTCACGCGCAGCACACAAGAGCAGGTGAGCGAATTCTTAGAACAACGTGAACAACAATGGAAAAAGTAGGACGCTATCCTTTTATGGCCGAGCCGTTTCACTGCGACTTTTCCGGCCGTCTTTTCATGGGGCATCTGGGCAATCACATGCTCAATGCCGCCGACTTCCACTCCACTGACCGTGGATTCGGAATGCACTACCTAAACACTATCAACCGCACATGGGTGCTCTCGCGACTGGCCGTCGAGATGGACGAGATGCCAAGCCAGTACACCCGATTCTATGTCGAGACCTGGGTCGAGAATGCCATGCGCTTCTTCACCCAGCGCAACTTCCGCGTCGTCGGCGACGACGACCGCGTCTATGGCTACGGACGCTCCGTCTGGGCCATGATCGACACTGAGACGCGCCAGCCTGCCGACCTGTTGAGCATCCACGACGGTGCCCTCCTGCAATGGATTGAGAACGAGAAGCCCTGCCCCATCGACAAGGGCGGGCGCGTCAGGATGGACAAGGAGGCCCAGCTGGTGCGCACCATCGACACCTTCTATAGCGATGTTGACATCAACGGGCACATCAACTCCGTGAAGTATATTGAGCACGTGCTCGACCTCTGGCCCATCGACTGGTACCGCCAGCATGCCATACGCCGCTTCGAGATTGCCTACGTGGCCGAGGCTCATGCCGGCGACCGGCTCTCGTTCTGGCGGCAACCGACGGCCGAGAACGAATACTGCGTACGCATCACGAAGGACGACGAGGTAGAGGTCTGCAGAAGTAAAGTGATTTTCAGATAACAACCATTTAATAACTAAACAGCATTTAAATTTATGGCAGAATTGAATTTCGGTGGCGTTGTTGAAACCGTTGTCACCAGCAAGGAGTTCTCAGTCGAGAAAGCACGCGAAGTATTGAAAGATGAGGTCATAGCCGTCATCGGCTATGGCATCCAGGGCCCCGGCCAGGCCTGCAACCTGCGCGACAATGGCTTCAATGTCATCGTCGGACAGCGTCCGGGTAAGACCTACGACAAGGCCGTAGCCGACGGATGGGTGCCTGGGAAGACGCTTTTCAGCATTGAGGAGGCTGCCGAGCGTGGCACGATCCTCTGCATGCTCCTCAGCGATGCCGGACAGATTCAGGTATGGCCCAGCATCAAGAAGCACCTGAAGCCCGGCAAGACGCTCTACTACAGCCACGGCTTTGCCATCACGTGGAGCGACCGCACGGGTGTGGTTCCTCCCAAGGATGTCGACGTCATCCTCGTAGCCCCCAAGGGCAGCGGCACCAGCCTGCGCACCATGTTCCGCGAGGGCCGCGGCCTCAACTGTTCCTATGCCGTCTATCAGGACGCCAGCGGACGTGCCGAGGAGAAGACGCTGGCCTTCGGCATCGGCATCGGTGCCGGCTATCTGTTCAAGACGACCTTCGAGCGCGAAGCTGTCAGCGACCTGACTGGCGAGCGTGGCTCACTGATGGGTGCCATCCAGGGACTGCTCCTCGCTCAGTACGAGGTGCTGCGCGAGAATGGCCATTCACCGTCAGAGGCCTTCAACGAGACCGTCGAGGAACTCACTCAGAGCCTGATGCCCCTCTTCAGTCAGAAAGGCATGGACTGGATGTATGCCAACTGCTCGACGACAGCCCAGCGCGGCGCCCTCGACTGGGCTCCCCGCTTCCACGACGCCATCAAGCCCGTCGTTCAGGAGCTCTACGAGTCGGTCAAGAGCGGTCATGAGGCCCAGCTGAGCATTGATGCCAACTCGAAGCCCGACTACCGCGAAGGCCTTGAGCGCGAACTGGCCGCCATGCGCAATCAGGAGATGTGGCAGGCCGGCGCCGTCGTGCGCACCCTCCGTCCTGAATATAAAGGTGAATGATCCCTTTTCCCCAAGCGGGAAAAGAAACTAAAAATCCCGATCTCTCCATTGGAGGGACCGGGATTCCCGTTATAATATCAATGATTATGCTTTACAGCGGTTATTCAGCTGCAGGTGCCTCTTCCTCAGCGACGGGAGCCTCCTCAACGGGAGCTTCCTCGACGACGGGAGCAGCCTCCTCAACGGGAGCCTGAGCGACTTCCTCCTCCTGACCACCCTCGGCAACGACGGTGACGGGAATCTCGGCAGTGACCTCCTTGTGGAAGTGGACGAGTGCTACATATTCACCGACCTTCTTGATGTCACGCATGGTGATAATCTTGCGGTCAATGTCGTGACCAAGCTTCTTCAGCTCCTCAGCGACGGTAGCGGTGTTCACCGAACCGTAGAGCTGACCCGTGGCGCTCACCTTGGCGGCAATGCACAGAGCCACGCCCTCGAGAGCCTTACCACGCTCCTCGGCGGCAGCCTTCTGAGCAGCCAGCTTGTGAGCCTGCTGACGCAGGTTCTCGGCCAGGACCTTCTTTGCTGACTCACTGGCGATGACAGCCTTACCCATAGGAATGAGGTAGTTGCGGCCATAGCCCGACTTCACGTTCACGATATCGTTCTTGAATCCCAGACCGATAATGTCTTCTTTCAGAATCAATTCCATAACTTGCGTCCTCCTCTTTTTACTTCATCAAATCGGTTACGTAAGGCAGCAGTGCAATCTGACGTGCACGCTTCACGGGCTGAGCCACGCGTCGCTGATACTTCAGCGAGGTGCCGGTGATGCGGCGGGGCAGGATCTTGCACTGCTCGTTCAGGATCTTCTTCAGGAACTCGGGATCCTTGTAGTCGATGTACTTGATGCCGCTCTTCTTGAAACGGCAATACTTCTTCTTCTTGGTGTCGATAGAAGGAGCGGTCAAATAACGGATTTCACTCTGTTCTGCCATAGTTTAAGCCTCCTCTTTTTTACCAAGCTTTGCACGACGCTTCTCGGCGTACTCAACTGCATACTTGTCAAGTTTAACGGTCTGGAAACGGATGACCTTCTCATCACGACGGAAGGCGGTTTCCAGTGTCTTAATCACTTCTGGCTCAGCCTTGAACTCTACCAGGCAGTAGAAACCTGTAGACTTCTTCTGAATAGCATAAGCCATCTTCTTCAATCCCCAGGCCTCTTCGCT
>JAFTGI010000019.1 GCA_017458195.1 Prevotella sp. | reverse complement strand
TGAGGTTAGCCAGATAGAGATTGAGCTGTCCGCCCTGCACATCGGCAAAATACTTGCCGCCTCCCCAGTTGTCGCTGGCGAAGAGAGTGACGGTGTGCTTCACGTTGGGACCCAACTTATAGAAATAAGCGTCCTCGGCTCCCTTGATAATCTCGGCCGACTTGTCGTGGTTCAGGGCCACAATCTGACTGTTCACCAGATCGAGGTCGGTAGCGATGCCATCAACGACAACCGTCTTCACGGCTCCGTCTACTGCGTTACCCATGGAATGTACGTTGGCAGCACCGCCATTGCCGTCGTCGACAAAGTGCATGCCGATGTTGCAACCGAAAAGGAAGTTGTTGTAAATCACCTGATCTCGGCTATCGCCGATGATCATGAAGTCGAGATCTTCAGCGTTCTGACCTCCGGCAAGGGGCGACTGCTGCTCTTTCGGCAGGTTAGTGCTGTTGGGCCAGCATCCCCATTTGGTCTCATAAGCCGTGCCGTAGACGTTGGTGTTGCACTGAATGTTGCTGATGATGCCGCCCTCTGAGCCGCCACCAACACGGATGACGTTGGCAAAGGCATGGCCGGCAAGATAGTCTACGTAGTGATTGTCACACTTGTTGGTGAAAAGGTCGACGCCTTTGTAGGCCGTACGGATGCCTACGTTGACGAGATAGACGCCGCGGTTGCCGCGAATGGTATAGGGGAACTTGCGAACGGTGCGCGGATCGTCCTGTGAAGGATAGTCGAACGTGACGCCGCGAAGGCCACTGTTGGGCTCCATCGTGACGAAAGGCACGCCGTCTTCGTTGCCTTCGTTCTCGTAGACCTCCAGAATGGCACCGTTGCGCTTGGGCACCGTAGCAATGTCGCCGGCGCCTTTCAGCTCAACGCCCGTAGGAATGGTGAGATGACCGTCTAAGTGATAATGGCCGGCAGGCAGGTAAACAATGCCGCCGCCTTCGCTTTTAGCCTTGTCAAGAGCCTTCTGTATGGCCTGCGGGCAGCCGGGCCGATGACAACATCTTGAGAGAAACTATTGGCGTTGGCCACGAACTGTCCTCCCAAAGCACGCACGGGACCGTTTACCTTGCACTCCTGCATCAGCAGCGGAGAGCCTGCCTTGTCGTCGATGGCAATGGCAGCCTCGTGGCCTTGCAGTTCGGATGCAAAGAACTGTGCCGGTCCCTGAGCACACCATCGATGCGGCCCACGTCGGCAATATGATCCATCACGACTCCCTCGTGGAGTGCGGTTCCGTAGATGTCGAACACGTTAGGACAGCCACCGCCGTTGGTGGTGCTGAACTTCACGGCAATGTAGGAATTGATGAAGGTGCAATGGCGCACGTTGCAGAAGCCTGGTTCTGCCGAGGGTACCAGAAAGCAATGTTGCTGATCTCCGTAGTGGGCTGCATGACGATGAAAGAGAGTCCCTCGCTGTCGTAAGTCATCGAGGCCGTCTGCACCATGAGGATGGTGCCGTCGACCGACTTGCCGCGCTGCGGCTTCTTCCAGTCGCCACGGATGGTGACGCCGCGCGGCACGATGAGTTGTTTCTTGCAGAGGTAACGGCCCGCGGGGATGTAGAGGATGCCGCCCGTCAGGTTGCTATAGTGGCCGCGGCCATGCCGTTGCCATAGTCGGGCTTGGTGGGCTCGATGAACGAGGCATACTGCATCACACCCTCGCGGATTTTCTTGAAGAAAGCCTGACAGTCGCTCACGTAGACCTCGTGCATGCTCTCCATCATGAAGACGGGCTTGCCGTCGACCTTGTAGTAGCGGTCGTCAGAACCATACTCAGTGACGAGCGAAGCGAAGAAGTCGATGTAAAGCTCTGAGCGGGTGCGCTTCTGACCCAGCGTATCGGCATAGACCTGCTGATCGCAGCTTCCACGAGCGGTTCTTGCCGCGCAACATGTCGGCAAACTGCTCACTTCCGGCATAGCAGCGGGGATATAGACGATTGGTGTTGGGCTGAAGCGAGGGCAGGATGAAGAAGTCAACACCAGCCTCGATGGCCCAGTCAACGTGCTGTTGCATCACGGCCACCATCTCGTCGGTCAGGTGTGCCGTGTCGGGGGCAATCTCGTAGTTGCCCAGCACGAGGTCGAGGTAAGGACCGGCCTTGCCCTCAACCGAGTTGGTGGTGTTCAGGTTGGGCTCAGGCGAGTTCTTTACGAGCATGGCTACGGCCTCCTCATAGCCTTCGCGGTTGTGGTACATCTCGTTCTGCGGATAGGCCAGACGCTCTGAATACCAGTCGCAGATGCCGTTGCCACCTACGGGAGTGGCATTGTTGTAGAAGTAGGGCGGATAGTTCATGCAGCGGGTGCGGCGGTCGAGCGTCCATCCCTGATGTCCGTAGAAGAAGTCGGCAAAGTACCACTGGCGGTAGATCTGCGTCAGATGGGCATCGTCGCCACCCTCACCCGGGATGTCGGCCTTGAAGAAGTGGCGGTACTCCCAGAGGCCGGAGCCGTTGGTGTTCCACTTGATACCATCGCGTTTCATGTAGGCCGTCACGGCCGACTTGGCCACGCCGTACTGCTCCATCGAGGCCTGGATGCCGGCCTCATAGTAGCTCTGTGCCGTTCCGCTGACGACGCCGGGGAACTTGATAGCCGTCTCGGCCATCATGAAGCAAACGTCGGCATAGCTGAGCAGGACCACGGTGGCATCGGCTTTCATGAACTCAAGGCTGACGTTGCTGTCGCCACGGCTACCGACGGTGATGGAGCCGTAGGGGTCGCGATAGCTCTCGACGCGCCCGTTCCTGGGGTTGGTGTAGGTGCCCACGGTGTAGCCGGCCGGTGTGCTCTTGCCTGCGGTGCGCGGCTTGTAGGGAATGACATACTGAACGATGAGCGAGTCACGATAGCCCTTGCTGTTCCATTTGGCGCTGGGGGCGGTGATGGTGTCGTCGCGCAGCAGATGCCAGAACTTCATGTCGGGCGTGTTGAGGAACACGGTCAGACGCGGATCGTCGTACGACTTCATGTAGATATAGAAGTTGTGGCTCATGCCCGGATAGGTGTAGCTGCTCCAGGTCTGGTTGCCCGACTCAATGTCGATCATCACACGGCGATACATATAGCCGGCGTCGGAGTTCTTGTCGATGCCATTGACAAACTGGGCATCGCTCATGGGTACTCCGCCGAAGGTGGAGACCAGGATGAAGTATTCCCATGCCTTCCAGGTCTGCATGATGGCCAGTTTGTTGCCGAAGTCGGTCTTCGTCTTGCCGACACGAATTGACTTCTCGAGGTCGTTGAGCGTCTTCACGTAGAAGTTCTCAAAGTAGGTGTCGTTGTTCTCGTCGAACTTGTCGGTACATGCAGCGAATCCCAGCGAGGCCAGAATCAGCATTGAAATGAATCTTATCTTTTTCATGTCTATGGTATGCTTGTTTAGAAGGTTACTTTGATGTCGAAACCATAGGTTGACTGCGGCAGAGAGAAACCTTTCTCAAAGCCCTGGATGACACCCAGTGACGAGCTGGCCTCGGGGTCAAGACCCTTCGGAGTGTTCTGATGCAGGATGGCCAGGTTGCGGCCAACGAACGACACCTTCAGCGAGCGGATATAGTTGTTGGTCAGCTTGGTGAGCAGGCTGCGGGGGAAGTCGTAGCCCACCGACACCTCGCGCAGCTTGATGAAGCTGGCGTCGTAGAGGAACATGCGGGCGTTGGCATCGGTGTTCATCCAGAACGCGGCCGCATTGACCCACGACTGGTTGGGCTGACCGGCACGCATCAGGTCTACGTCTTCGTAGATGCCGTCGACCTGCACGCCCTTGGCGCGCTCGCTGTCCTCATAGGGCACGAGCACATAGCCTTCCTCTGGATTGGCCGTCAGCGTCTGCGTGGCGTTGGGCCGTCGCGGGTGCCCTGGTGCTGGGTGGCCGACCAAATCTTGCCGCCCTTCTTGAAGTCGAGCAGCACGGAGGCCGACACGCGCTTGTAGCGGAACGTGTTGCGCCAGCCGCCTATCCACTTCGGCTGAACGTCGCAGAGGAACTGGTCGGCTTCGTAGCGGGGCTTGCCGTCCTTGTCAACAATAAACTTACCGTCGTCGGTGAGCTTGGCCATCTTGGCATAGAGTGTACCCATGGAGCGGCCTTTCTCGATGTAGAACTGCACCGTGCCCTCCGACTGTGAGAGCTGCATGCGCTCCACATCGCCGACGAGCTCGAGCACCTTCGACTTGTTCTGTGCCCAGTTGATTTGAGTGGTCCACTCAAAGTCCTTCACCTTGACAGGCGTGGCGTTGAGGGTCAGCTCATAACCCCAGTTGCGCACCTTACCGGCATTGAACAACGCGCGGGTGGAACCGCTGGGATAGGGGATGTCGCCCTCCAGAATCTCGTCGTCGGTGGTCTTATCATAATAGGTGAAGTCGAGCCCCAGGCGGTTGTCAAGGAACCGCAGGTCGGCACCCAGCTCATACGAGGTGGTGCGCTCGGGCTTCAGGTTGATGTTGTTTCGGGTGGAACTGCTCTGATAGTAGGTCATGGTCTCGCGGATGATGCCACCGTATGACAGACCGTCGCGCAGACGGTCGAAGCCGGTATCGTTACCCACGCGGGCGATGGAGCCGCGGATCTTGGCGACGCCGTGCCGAAGACGGCCTGCTTGCGCTTGGCGCTGTAGTCCTGCCACGAGTTCATCTTGGCGCCGTTGTTGGCCAGACTCTTGACGTCGGGCATGAGCAGCGTCTGCACCTCGGAGTTGATTTTCTTGAACTTGAAGTTGCTGGTGTTGGCACCGACGCTGGCGCTCAGGTTGAAGTCGTTCCAGCGCTTGTTGTAGCTCAGCAAGGCCTCATAGGTGACGTTGCGGGCCGACTCCTGAAACTCCTTGTACTTGCCGTCGCCCTGCGAAATGTCCTTAGGGTCGTACATGTTGACGAACTCATTGCCTTCGACGTTCGACTTGTCCATATTGCCCTTCAGGCGCAGGGTGAGACCCTTGTAGAGGTCGAACTTCAGGGTGATGTTGCCCCAGAAGGTGTCGCGCGTGTCTTCGTTCGACATTTCGTTGATGGACCACAGCGGATTGACGAAACCGCCCTTGTTGAAGCCGGCCAGCGTGCCGTCGGCCTCCTTCCAGGGAGTCATCTCGCCGTAGGCCATGTCGCGCGGCATCCAGGCGGCATTGTACATAGGGTTCTGCTTGTTGGCGTTGCGCCAGTTGCGGTTGTCCATATGCTCAGTGCTGTAGCGGGCGTTCAGTTCAACCTCGAACCACTTGACAGGCTTCACCGTGCCGTGGAAGTTGAAGTTGTTGCGCTTGAACTCATTCTGCTTCTGCATCACGTCGTCGCTGTTGACGTTGGTGTAGGAGAGACGGAACGAGGCCACCTCGCTGGCCTTCTCGATGCTGACGTTGTTGGTCCATGAGTGAGCCGTCTCGTAGAGGTCGAGCAGCGAGTTGTCGGCCGAGTAGGTCTTATATTCGCCATTGCGGCCAAGCACACGGTAGTCGAGCATGGGGAAGCCCCACGAGCGCTGGTTCTGCCAGCCCAGTCGGGCGATGCCGTATTCATAGTTGGGGTCGTAGGGGTTCTCGGAGTTCTCCAGATAGTTGAAGGTCTCCTTCTTGATGCCAAGTCCCGATTCGCCGCCGCCGTAGACATTCTGGTAGCTGGGCTTCTGCATGATATGCGAGAACTGCAGGGTGGAGCTGTAGCTGACGCCCAGGCCTGCCGTCTTGTTGCCTGCCTTCTTGGTGGTGATGAGGATGGCGCCGTTGGCAGCGTCGGAGCCGTAGAGTGCCGAAGCGTTGGCACCCTTCAGCACGACGATGTCCTCGATGTCGTCGGGGTTGAGATTGGCTGCCGGGTTACCATAGTCGAGGCCTATCTCGCCGGTCTGCACGTCGTTGATGATGGGTGTGCCGTCAATGACGAACAGAGGCTGGTTGTTGCCCGTGATGGAGTTCATGCCGCGGATGACAACCGAGGCCGAACCGCCCACGCCGTTTGAGATAATCTGCACGCCGGCGATTTTTCCGCTCAGCATGTCGAGGAAGTTGGTGGAGCGGTTCTCGTCCATACCGGCAATGTCGACCTTCTGATAGGCTGTCGACATCGACTTCTCGTCGCGGCGGATGTCCATGGCGGTGACGACGGTTTCGCTGAGCATCTTGGTGTCCTCAGCGAGCACCACGTTCAGAGTCTGCTGACCATTCTTCAGGTTGACAGCCTTGGCCTTATAGCCTACGTAGGTAAAGCGCAGGGCGGCATTCTCGTCGGGCACACTGAGCGAATAGTGGCCATTCAGGTCGGTGATGGCGCCGGCGTTCTGATGGCCCACAATGGTCACCGTGACGCCCGTCAGCGGCTCGCCCGTCTCGTCGGTGACGGTGCCGGTCAGCCGGTGCTGCTGGGCCAGTGCGGTCTGGGTGCCGAGCAGCATCAGGCAGACGAGGGCAGCGAGCGCGGCCATCGACCGTCTGAGGGTGGGGATGATGTATTCCCGGTAATGTCTCATGTAGTTTTGGTTTTAATAAGTAAGTTAAGAAAAAAAGAAATGTCTGAAATTTCGTACAGTGCCGATGTACGTTTAGTACATCCGGGGTGTACGTTTAGTACATCGGCATTGTACGAAATTTAAGGTGTCGGCAACTGTGTGCTTATTTTACGACCAACTTCTTGCCGTTGTACACATAGATGCCCTTGGTAGGAGTCTGCACGCGGACACCGCCCATGGTGTAGAAGCCGCCTGTGGTGTTGCGCTCTGACTTGATGTCCTTCACGCCTGTTGAAGCAGTCTCGCTGGAGAAGTCGATACCGTAGAGATTGAGGCCTCCGATGACATGGAAGGTCACCACGGCTTCGCCCTCGCTCAGGCTGACATTCTCAGCCACGTCGAACCACTTGGCGTCACTGAAGCCCCAGCCTCCGGTGTAGCAAGGAATGCCACCCTCGATGCCGCCGGTGAGCGACACGTAGTCGATGTCGATGTCGAAGGCTGCCTCTTCAACGGCAGAGGTGATCAGGGCGCGCACCACGTAGTCGTCGGCCTCCTGGTCAACCGTGACGGTGTACTGCCACCAGTCGCCGGGCGTCGTGTTTCCTACGCGATAGGGGTTGTCGTCAGTACCAGCACCGCTGATGCCGAGGTTATAGTCGGGACCTGCCAGGCGGAAGTCCTTCTGGTCGCCGGCACCCAGCTGGGCAAAGCTGTAGGTGGGGATGTCCTCGTCGAGCTGCTCGTCGTAGGCATAGGCGGGGATATAGCCGGGCACGTGGACATCATACTCATGCTTGGTCAGGTAGTCGCCGGCATAGATGAAGATGAACTTGTCGAGGTTCATGCCGCCCTTCTGCACCCACTTGAACACGTGCTTGCCCTCGGTGAGGTGGATGCCGTTGACGCGCACCGTCTGGTAGTCGTCCCAGCCCATGCCTTCGGGCTGCTTGAAGGATACGGTGCCGCTGACGGCCTTCTCGTCGATGAAGAGCTGGAACTTACCAGTGCCGCCCGACGAAACCCGCGTGTCGATGTAGAAGTCGGCATCCTCGGTCACCTCGATGGTGTAGCACAGATAGTCGTTGGTGCTGGTGTTACCGATGTTCAGGAAGTCGGGATGATCGGCAATGCGCACGATGGCCTCCGGGCGGTAGGTGCTGCGCAGGTTCTCGTTGTTGTGGGCCTGCTGGCTGTAGTAGGTGATGTTCTCAGCAGCGGCGTCGCCGTCTTCCACGGTGTCGAAGTCTTCGGCCAGAAGCACCGACGAGGCGCCTTCCTCAGCCACGATGGTGTGGGGTCCGTTGAAGGGGATGCCCTGATACTCGTCGATGTCAAACTCCTGAGCACCGGCAGGGATTGCAAGACTCATGGCAGCTGCCACTGCGGCAGCCCATGCAAACTTTGACGTAATGTTCTTTTTCATAACTTTAATTTGTTTAATTAATAATATTTATATTAGGTGTTCCCAATTGTTCAACATGGTATCCTGAAAACGTTCTTTTTGCCTTTAGGTTTTTGTCTGTGTCCTAACTACTAACCACTTATTTTCACTAACTATTTGCTTTTGACGATGCAAAGATAGGGCAAAAAAATGAGGCACAAAAAAAATGAGGCATTCATAATTACGTCTGCCTCATTTGTGGGGTACTTCCATTCTACGCAAAAATAGTTAACACGTTGATTTATTGGAAGTTATTTATGTAATCAGTCAAGCCGTCGCCTGCCTCAAGACCGAGCTTTTTCCTGAGCCGGAAGCGTACACTTTCCACGCCGCGCACCGAGATGTTCAGCAGCGAGGCAATCTCTTTCGACGACAGTCCCATCTTCAGATAGGCACACGTCAGCCGCTCGTTGTTGTTCAGGTCGGGGTGCTGCTCGCGCAGCTTCTGCATGAAGTTGTTGTTCACCAGGTCGAACTCCTCCTCGAAGCGCTGCAGCACGTCGTCGCCCTCCATGTTGAGGTCGATCTTGTTGCTGATGAGCACCAGGTTGCGCTTGTTCTGGGTGGGCGTGTCGAGGGTCATGCGGTTGGCCACGCGCATCACGTCGGTCTTGATCTCGGTCAGGATTTCGTTCTTGCGCGACACGTTGAGCATCAGGTTGGCTATCTCCTGCGACTTGTGGCGCAGGTCGAGCTCCATCTTGTCCTTTTCCAGCTTGTCTATCTCGACCTTCATCTGACTGACCTCCTCGTTCTTTTCAGCCAGGGCGGCGGCGTTCTTGCGGGCAAAGCGGCGGTTCTCGAACCTGACAAGCAACCAGGCGGCCAGCGCTCCCAGACAGATGAAGACCAGCAGGGCGGGCCACGTGCGATACCACGGTGGCAGGATGCGGAAGGTGATACTGTCGGTCGACTGCGGTTTGCCGGCCAGCAGCGTGCGCACCTCGAACGTATAGGTGCCCTCATGCAGGTTGCTGAAGCTTCGGAACTCGCTCGCCGTGGGCTCCGACCACGCAACTTCGTTTTTGGCCGTGGGCTGTAGCCTGTACTGATAGCTGATGTTGCGGCCCGGATAGAGCGGTGCCGCCTTATACTCCACGCGCAGCGAGTTGTACTTATAGCTGATGACGGGCTTGAACTTGGTGCCGGAAAAGTTGGCCAGATAGAGCAGCGAGTCGGTAGGCTCGGTGGCATAGATGGCCTCGATCATCACCGAGCGGGTCTCGTTGTCCATCTTCTTCATGTCTACCAGCATGAAGCCGTCCTCGTAGGGGATGACTTTCTGGTAGTCGTTCAGCGCGTAAGTCTGCCGGGCCGGACCAAATCCGGGCAGCGCCAGTTCGCGGCCGGTCTTGTCGGTGGGCACGTAGACCTCATGTGCGGCAGTGACGCTGACAACCCGCCGCAGCGTGGCGTCGAGCTTGTAGGTATGAACGGAGTCGCGGCGCGTGTCGTAGACCATCAGTTCGCCCGCCTTCGTCTGTCTGAGGAAGCGTCCCGGCTCGGTGATGCCCTCGATGCGCCCTAAGCCGCGCCACTGGCCGTCGGCGCCCTTCTGCAACAGCTGCACACCGGCGTAGGCACCGGCGAAGAGCATGTCGGGATGGCCGACGACGGGGATGCACGACCAGGCATCGGTGCTGCCCGGCACGAACTGGTTGCCTCCGCCTTTGATGAGGAAGACGCCCTGGTCGTGCATGAGCAGCAGGTCGTCATGATGCTTATAGAGATACCAGGCAGTGCCCATCGGCACGTCGGCTCCCAGCAGGATGGTCTGACGGTCGTGGTAGACCACGGGATAAGGGGCATAGAACAGCCCCTGGTTGGTGCCCAGATAGAGCTTGTCGTCGTCGAGCAGGGCGGTGTAGCCCATGCCGTAGGAGCGAGGTATGCGGTAGAGCGAGGTGAAGGGGTTGGCCAGCATCGTTCCACATGACCGAAGCGAAAATCTTGTCCTTTGAGTGCACCACCGTCATCTGTTCCCCTGCTATAATAATAATGTAATAGTCGCAGCGGGCGTAGGTGATGCCCCCCATCTCATAGAAGTCGAACACATTGCCAAGGTCGGAGCGCACTGCCTGCGGCAGACTGTCAGACAGACAGTGATAGACAAGTCGTCCGCAGGGCCCCACATCGAAATAGCCGAACTCGTATTCGCCGCCTACCCACAGGCGCCGCTGGTCGCCCATGACCATGACGCTGCGCACCTCGGAGTGGTTGTTCAGCGTGTAGGTGTGCCAGCTCATACCGTTATACTCCAGCAGGCCGCGCTGATTGGCAAAGTAGGCCCACTGCCCGCAGGTGCTGATGCGCCACGTCGTGCGTGCCGACCCGTAGTCGTTGTTGTTGAAGTTGGCCACCATGGGAATCCACTCCTCATAGCAGTAAGCCATCCTGCAAAACCACGTCAGGGCAAAGAACAAAGTCAGGATTCTTCTTAGAGAAAGATTCATCAGTTTTGGTTGTCTGTAGCAATTTTAGTTTACAAAAATAGAACTTTTTTGCCGGAAAACCACCGATTAAACAATATTTAACGCTAAAAAAACTACCCACAAAACTATTTCAAAGTCAGTGAACAATCATTCAAAGCCTTTGAATACTATTTCACAGTCAGTGAACAGTAATTCAAAGGCTTTGAAATAATTTTATGCGGTTCAGAAGGCATCGAGGAGGATGAAGGAGGCCCAATAGTAGGGGGCGGCGGTCAGCGGATCCTGGCGGACGGCCTGCTGAGCCTGGCGGAAGGCTTCCTGACGGGTCAGGCCCTGCATGAGATGAGCATAGAAGGTGGTCATCATGAGGTCGGTGGCCTCGTCGCTGACCTTCCAGAGCGACATGAGCAGCGAGTGGGCACCGGCCTTCTTGAAGCCGCGCTGGATGCCGAAGACGCCGTCGTCGCGAATCTCGCCGAGGGCGGTCTGACAGGCCGAGAGGACGACCATCTCGACATGGCCGAGGTCTACCTGCGCAATCTCACGGGCGGTGAGGATGCCGTCGTCGAGGTCGGCGGGCAGAGGGTTGCCCTGCAGGGCGTAGTTGGCACCCGAGAGGAGCAGTCCGGAGTAGTTGAGCGTGTTGTCGAGGTCGGCTGTCTGCTCGTTGAGGAAGGCCAGGGGCTGGTCGTGCTGCTTCACCTCTTGCTCGGAGAAGGAGAAGCCGTGGGTGGCGATGTGGATGACCGACTGCGAGGTGCCGCCGAGGGCCTTGAAGGTCTCCTCGGTGCCGCGGTCGTCGCTGAGGACGCGGGTCTTGATGCCGTTCTGCATGAGCTGCTCGGCGATGTCCTCAGCCTCATGGCGCGTGCCGGGCAGGTAGTGGACGGAGCCGCGCAGGGCGAGCGAGTCGAGGGTGCGCTGCATGCCGGGCATCCAGTCGGCGCGGGAGGTGCCCGTGAAGTCGGCGTTGGCCAGCAGCTGGCGGCTCTCCTGCGGCGTCAGCTGGTCGTGCTGCTCGCGGAGCCGGGCGAGGGTCATGTCGTAGTTGAGTCCGCCGTAGATGGTGGCCGACCGTATGGGCTCGGCCTGCTGTCGGCTGGCCAGCGACTTGGTCGACGAGACGCGGTAGACCTGAAGGAGGTCCTGGATGCGGTGGAGCGAGTCGCAGGGCATGTACTCGATGCCCATCTGATAGAGCATGGCCGTGGGCGAGAAGTAGAGCCGCCGCACGCCCTGCAGTCGTCGGAGGATGGGCCCCCAGAGGAGCGCGCCGAAGCGTGGGTCGTCGTAAATCTGGTTGATGCCCTCCTCGGTGCGCAGGGCCTGCTGGAAGTCGCGTCCGCCGGCATACTTGAGCTCGCCGAGCTCGTCGTCGGAGAAGAGGCGTATGAGCTGCGGCTGTGGCTTGTCAGGCGTGAGCAGCAGTGCGATGTAGGTGGTCCCCATGCCGTGGACGTAGATGTCGGCAAACTCGACGGCAGCCTCGTCGGGCCCGAGCGACTGGGCAATCTGTCCGGCCGTAATCTGCAGGTTCTCGGTGAAGGAGCCATACTCCTTGCAGCCGCGGACGAGGGCGCGCTCCAGCTGGTAGACGCTCTCGTGGATGCGGCGCAGGTCGGCCTCGTCGCGCTGGGCGGCAGGCATCTTGTAGTAGTCCTCCTCGCTCTGGCGGAGCAACTCCAGCTGGCCGAACTTCTCGAGCAGCTGCTGGTCGCCGGTGCGCTTGAGGAGGTTACGGAAGTCGATGTCGCTGTTGAGCAGGATGCCCTTGGTGAAGAGCAGCGAGTTGTAGGCCTCAGCCGCCATCTGGCCGTTGTCGCGGTCGAGGTAGGCCAGCAGCGGGGCGAGGCGGAAGACATAGTTCTTCTGGTTCCAGAATTTCTCGCGCTCCTGCGAGGTCAAGTGCAGGAAGTTGGTGCGCACCTGCTCCGACTGCAGCCGGAGGGCCTCAGCGTAGCTCTGCTCAGCGGCGGGCAGGTTGCGCTGTCGCATCTCGTAGACGGCGAGGTTGTAGAGCAGGGGGACGTTGTCGGGATGGTCGGTGCCGAGGATGCGCTGGTTGAGGGCGATGGCCTGGCGGGTGGTGCCGACGGCCTGGGCGACGCTGTCCTTCATGAACGCAAAAAGGCCGTTGTTGGCCATGATGCGGGCATAGATGGTGTTGACCGTGTCGCCCAGCTGGTCATACATCTCAAGTGCCTGCCGGCCGTAGTCGGCGGCATGCTCATAGTCGTTGTTGTTAAAATAAAGGATGGCAGCATTGTTGAGCGACTGGGCATAGGAGGCCGAAGCCTCGCCGCGCTGGCGGAACAGGCCCAGGGCCTGCTCGGCGGTCTGCAGGGCCTGCTCGCGGTTGCCGTCGGCAAACTGATAGTTGGCGAGCGAACCGAGCGAGAAAGCCATGCTGACGGTGTCGCGGCGGTGGGTGAGGATGCGGAGGGCCTTCTGCTCATGCTCAATGGCGCGGGGATAATTGCCGTTGGAAGCGAAGGTGGACGCCTGTTTCGAGAGCGACTTGGCATACTTGGCGTTGTCCTGCTCGCCGAGCTGCTGGCTGGCCTGCTCGGAGACGTGGGCCATCTCGTCGGCCTTCTCGAGGTTGCCGATGCCCTTATAAACTGACGAGAGGTCGCTGACGCAGCGCACGTAGTCGGGATGCTGGCGGCCGGCCGCCTTCTCGATGACGGGCAGGGCCTCCTCCAGCACGCGGACAGCCTCGTCGTAGCGCTGCAGGTGGGAGTAGAACGTGCCCATGTTGGTGAGCAGTTTGCTGTAAGCCAGCGAGCTGGTGGCGCCGGCCTTCTCGAAGCATTGGCGGGCGGTCAGCCCATATTCGACGGCCTCCTCGTAGTTGCCGGCATTGGCCAGCCGGATGGCCTGGTTGTTGAGCACGGTGGCATAGCCTACGCCGTCCTCCTCGAGCCGCTTGTTGGCCTCCTTGCGGGCCTTGGCCGAGAGGCGGTTGGCCTCGATGCGGTTGCCCGTCTGGGTGTAGAAGACGACGAGGGCGTTCAGTGCGTTGGCATATTCGGGCGTGCCGTGCTTCATGTTCTTCACGGCGGCCTCGCCCAGGCGGACAGCCTCCTCGTAGTCGCCCGACTGTCCGCGGGCGGCAAAGTAGCTGGCCAGGTTCGACAGGGCGATGCAGTAGTAATGATGCTTTTCGCCGAACTTCTTGGCCATCATGTCGACGGACTCCTGCCCGATCTTGATGGCCTGATTGTAGTCGCCCTTCTGCGAATAGAGCGAGGCCAGGTCGCTCATGGCGGCGGCCCACTGGGCATAGTTGCAGTCGGGGGCCACGCGCCGGATGTCGGCCACCTCCTGCTGCAGCTTGATGGCGCGCTCTACCTGGCCCGTCTGGGCGGCGCGGCGCACCAGCCAGCCGAGGTTCTCGCTGTAGTCGAACCCCTTGTTGAACTTCTGTTGATTAAACTGGTCGACATATTCCTGATAGAGACTGTCGGCCAGGGCCACCTGACCTTTGCGGGCGGCCCTGCGGGCGTCATCAGCGAGGCGGTTGAGCTCCTTGGTCTGAGCCAGGGCCCCGGCCGGACTAATGAACAATGAACAATGTACAATGAGCAACAGGAGCAGCTGTCGGGCGGTCGATGGATAGTTCATTTTGCTTTAGGAAGTGCGGGGGTACGGGGGCGCGAAGGTGCGGTGACGGGGCGGGCCAGGAAGGTGGGGCGCAGCACGAGCACCGGCAGGCGGACGTCGGCGGGCTCGGGCGCCTCAGCCAGGTAGGCCTCGCCGTTGGTCACGAAAATCGAGTCGGTGTCGTCGCGGTAGATGGTGGTCGACTTGCCGGCCTGCAGGCCCTCGTTGTAGCCCTCGCCCCTGAGGTTGCTGACGACGAAGTTGAAGTAGTCGGGCGTCATCTTCTGGCGGGCGTTCTGCTGCTGGTCGATGAGCGAGGCGATGCTGCCGGCGCACTGCCCCTTGAGGGTGATCATCTCCTGCGTCTCGCGCACGATCATCTTCACCTCGCTGCGATAGGCAAGGCTGATGATGTCGCTGGGCGTCAGCACCTGGTTCTTCGAGAGCGGCGTGGCCTGCTGCTTCACCACGAGCGAGGCCTCGCCGCGGATGCGGTAGACCTCGTACTGCTGAGCGCTGGCCGTCAGCACCGGCAGGATGGCCGTCAGCAAGAATAGCAGTAATGATTTATGCATAACTCAAATTCGTTTAATTCGTCTAATTCGTTGTAGCTATTTAACGTCGTCGGCATAGATGGACTTGGCGATGGACTTTTCGCCGAACCTGGCCTTCACGACGGTGAGCAGCGCCTTGTAGATGAGCCGCCCCTCCTCGATGAAGGCGATGGTGGCCAGGGCCAGCCAGGTGTCGACAAACTTGTGGCCGTAGGCATAGACGGCGTAAGTGATGCCCGTGAAGACCACCATCCAGAGGAAGGCCAGCACCTTGGCATAGATCTCGCTCTCAGCCAGGAAGCGCAGCCACGCGGGCCGGGCGCGGTGGATGGGCCGCGTGACGAAGTAGTCGATGACATTCATCACGGCGCCGCCCAGCAGGGCCACGATGAAGACCCAGAAGGGGCCGCCCCACCAGACGTGGTCGCCCTCGACCATCGAGTCGAGCGTGTAGGCCACCACCTCAAGCCCCGAGCGGCGGCCCAGCGGCGTCAGGTGCATGTCGGTCTCCTCGCGGGTGGAGCCGATGAGCACCTTGTGTGAGCGGATGAGGCGCTCGTTCTCCAGTATGTGCCGATAGTCGACGACGGGGAAGCGCAGACCGCGGTAGCTGACCGTGTGCTGACCGTCCCTGTCGGGCGTGACGTCCTTGCCCGTCAGCGCCCGGGTCATGAGCGCCGGCAGGGAGTAGACCAGACTGTCGTCGCCGTATTTCAGGTAGACCGGATACTTCGTGATGCTCATCTCAGGCTCCCCGACGACATTGGTGCAGCCCTCCGTGATGCGGCGGTCCATCAGCTGGCCGACGAAAAAGGAGTGCACCGCCGAGCTGAAGGCGTGCGTCCGCGCGTCGGGGCTGGTCAGCTTCATGGCCACGACGACGCTGCTGTCAGCGGCCGCGTCGTAGAACACCTGGCGCAGCGCCGCGTCGGCCTCCGAGTCGATGAGCTCGCGCTCGAAGATGACGTCGACGCCCACCACGTCGGGCTGCATCGCCAGCACGTCCTCAATGACGATGGCGATGGAGTCGCGCTGGCGCTCGCTCAGGTCGGTGATGTCGACGAGCGTGATGTCGCGGCTCACCTCGGGCGTGCCGCTGTTGCTGATGCGATAATAGACGTCGACCATCGACATCGACTCGATGACCTTCTCCACCGGGTCGAGGAACTTGATGGCATGGATCAGGCCGAGCAGCACCCACAGCACCAGCACCGTCAGTGCCGCCACGACGAGGTGGTCGGGATGGAGTATCTTGCGAAGCGTTTTAGCAGGTTGCGACATATCGGAAACTGGGTTCGTTATTGCTTACAAAGCGCAAAATTACGTTTAATAGTTCAAAAAAACAAATATTTCCTTGCTTTTTTCACGAAAAAGTGCGTAACTTTTTCAGCCGCAGGCCACTGCGACCCCCAAAGGGCCTCCCTCCGGCCACGCATTCCATACCGATAAATGGAAAAGAGATGAAAAACAGACTGAGCGACGAGCGCACCCGCCCCTGATGTAAATTGAGCCTTTTTCTCCTTCGGCTGAAAAAGTGTATAGCCCGGCTATACACTGTGTTTTTCCGGGCTATACACTGTGTTTTCCCGGGCTATACAACTTTTGCCCGACCATGAAAAAGAGCAGTAAAGAACAGAAAAAAACGAACTTTCTGACGTTTTCTCGCGAAAAAGTCGTAACTTTGCAGGGCAAAAAACTGAAAACCATGGCAAATGTAACTATCAGGCCCGTCGACGACCGGCGCTCGCTGGAGACTTTCATCCAGTTTCACTACGACCTCTACCGGGGCGATCCCTATGACGCCCCTAACCTGCACAGCGACGAGGTGCAGACGCTGTCGCCCTACATCAAGGACCCCAACGCGGCCTTCGAGTTCTGCGACGCACAGTATTTCCTGGCCTATCGCGACGGAAAGGTCGTGGGCCGCGTGGCCGCCATCATCAACCACCGCTACAACGAGCAGTGGCAGCGGCCGGCCGTGCGCTTCGGATGGATTGACTTCGTGGACGACCTGGAGGTGAGCCGCGCGCTGCTTAAGGCCGTCGAGCAGTGGGGGCGCGAGCGGGGCATGAAGGAGATCATCGGCCCGCTGGGCTTCACCGACATGGACCCCGAGGGCATGCTGACCCACGGCTTCGACCAGCTGGGCACGATGGCCACGCTCTACAACTACCCCTACTATCCGCGCCACATGGAGCAGATGGAGGGCTACGAGAAGGATAATGACTACGTGGAATACAAGCTGTTCGTGCCGAAGGAGGGCATGCCCGAAAAGTTCATGAAGGTGTCGGAGATGATCATGAAGCGCTATAACCTGCAGGTGAAGAAGCTGACAAAGGAGGACGTCTTCGGCCCTGAGCAGTACGGCCAGCGCGTCTTCGACGTCATCAACAAGACATTTGGACATCTCTATGGTTACTCCACGATGTCGCAGAAGCAGATTGACCAGTACATCAAGATGTACTTCAAGGTGCTCGACCTCGACCTGGTGACGCTCATCGAGGACCATTCGCTGGAGGAGCATCCCGTCGTCGGCTGCGGCATCACCATCCCCTCGCTGACGCGGGCGCTGCAGAAGTGCCGCAACGGAAGGCTCTGGCCCTTCGGCTGGTGGCATCTGCTGCGGGCACTGAAGATGCACAAGACCAACATCGTCGACTGTCTGCTCATCGGGGTGCTGCCCGAATACCGGGCCAAGGGCGCCAATGCGCTGCTGTTCTACGACCTCATCCCGCGCTATCAGAAGCTGGGCTTCGAATGGGGTGAGACGCACGTCGAGATGGAGACCAACGGCAAGGTGCAGAGCCAGTGGACCTACCTGGACCACGAGCAGCACAAGCGTCGCCGCTGCTATAAGAAGGCCCTATAGGCCCGGCCCCCCTTTCAAGCCCCAGAGGGGGCTACTATAGATTTACTCTCGAAAAAGAATATCACAGATAAAATATGGACAATCAAGCTGATCTCAACTACAATACTTTAGAAGCCCCCTCGGGGGCAGTAGGGGGGGCTTCTTACACCGACGACAACATAAAGACCCTGACGGGCACGGAGCACATCCGGCTCAGGCCCGGCATGTACATCGGCCGACTGGGCGACGGCTCGCTGGCCGAGGACGGCATCTACGTGCTGCTGAAGGAGGTGATCGACAACTCCATCGACGAGTTCAAGATGAAGGCCGGCGACCGCATCGAGGTGACCATCGAGGACAACCTCCGGGTCTCGGTGCGCGACTATGGCCGCGGCATCCCGCAGGGCAAGATGATTGACGCCGTCTCAGTGCTCAACACGGGCGGCAAATATGACTCCAAGGCCTTCAAGAAGTCCATCGGACTGAACGGCGTCGGCGTCAAGGCCGTCAATGCGCTGAGCCAGCACTTCGAGGTGCACAGCTTCCGCGACGGACAGGTGCGCCGGGCTGCCTTCGAGCAGGGCAAGCTCGTGAGCGACAAGACGGAGCCCACGCAGGACGAGAACGGTACGTACATCTACTTCGAGCCCGACCCGACCCTGTTCATTAACTACAGTTTCCATGACGACATCGTGGAGACCATGCTCCGCAACTATACTTACCTGAACATCGGCCTGGCCATCATGTACAACGGCCGACGCATCCTCTCACGCCGCGGCCTGGAGGATCTGCTGAAGGACCGCATGTCGGCCGACGCCCTCTATCCCATCATCCACCTGCAGGGCGAGGACATCGAGATTGCCTTCACCCACGCCAACCAGTACGGCGAGGAATACTACTCGTTCGTCAACGGCCAGCACACCACGCAGGGCGGCACCCACCAGAGCGCCTTCAAGGAGCACATCGCTAAGACTATAAAGGAATTTTCGGGAAAGAACTTTGAATATGGCGACATCCGCACCGGCCTCGTCGCTGCCATTGCCCTGAACGTCGAGGAGCCCATGTTCGAAAGTCAGACGAAGATTAAGCTTGGATCGCTCACCATGGCCCCGGGCGGCGGCGTGAGCATCAACAAATATGTTGGCGACTTCATCAAGCAGGAAGTGGACAACTATCTGCACAAGAATCCCGATGTGGCTGAGGTGATGCTCCAGAAGATCCAGGAGAGCGAGAAGGAGCGCAAGGCCATGGCCGGCGTCACCAAGCTGGCCCGTGAGCGTGCCAAGAAGGCCAACCTGCACAACCGCAAGCTGCGCGACTGCCGCATCCACTTCAGTGACGTCAAGAACGACCGCAAGGAGGAGTCCAGCATCTTCATCACTGAGGGCGACTCGGCCAGCGGCTCAATCACCAAGAGCCGCGACGTCAACACGCAGGCCGTCTTCTCGCTGAGGGGAAAGCCCCTGAACACGTTCGGGCTGACCAAGAAGGTGGTCTACGAGAACGAGGAGTTCAACCTCCTACAGGCGGCCCTCGACATCGAGGAGGGCCTCGACACGCTGCGCTACAACAAGGTCATCGTGGCCACCGATGCCGACGTCGACGGCATGCACATCCGCCTGCTGATCATCACCTTCTTCCTGCAGTTCTTCCCTGAGCTCATCCGCAAGGGCCATGTCTACGTCCTGCAGACGCCGCTGTTCCGAGTGCGCAACCGCCGCACGAAGATCCGCAAGAAGGACGTCATCACCGAGGCCGACGCCAAGGGCGGCCGCAAGACCGACTTCATCACCCGCTACTGCTACAGCGAGGAGGAGCGCCTGAACGCCATCGCCGACCTGGGCCCCGACCCGGAGATCACGCGCTTCAAGGGCCTCGGCGAGATCTCGCCCGAGGAGTTTGCCGGCTTCATCGGTCCCGACATCCGGCTCGAGCAGGTGACCCTCCACAAGACCGACCAGGTGCAGAAGCTGCTGGAATACTACATGGGCAAGAACACCATGGAGCGCCAGCTGTTCATCATCGACAACCTCGTCATCGAGGAGGACCGCCCCGAGGAGGAAGAAGAATAATAACCGTAATTAATTTCACATCCCTCAGATTCCTTCGCCGTCGATAAACCCGACGTGCTGAATAGGCTTCGGCTGGCGCACATGTGAGTTTGGCGCCACGTCGTGTGTTATCCAGAGGTTGCCACCCAGCACGGAGTGGTGGCCGATGCGGATGCGCCCCAGCACCGAGGTGTTCGAATAGATGGTCACATAGTCTTCGACGATAGGGTGGCGCGGCCCGTCGACGAGGCGCCCGCTGTCGTCATGCTCGAAGCGCTTGGCCCCGAGCGTGACGCCCTGATAAAGCATCACGTGGTGGCCGATGCGGGCCGTGGCACCAATGACAATGCCCGTGCCGTGGTCGATGGCGAAGGAAGCGCCGATGGTGGCCGAGGGATGGATGTCGATGCCCGTCAGTGAATGAGCCCGCTCGCTGATGATGCGGGCCAGAAGCGGAAGGCCCATACCGCTGAGGGCATGTGCCACGCGGTAGTGCAGCATGGCCGTCGCACCGGGATAGCAGCTGGCCACCTCGCTGAGCGACTTAGCGGCCGGATCACGGTCGACAATGGCCTCGACGTCGGAGCGCAGCAGCTGGCGCAACTCAGGCAACTGCCCGGCAAATCGGTGGGCAATGGCCATGGCGTCCTTTTCCTTCCTGCCATCGCTGTTGATGAGGTCGACGAGCTGTTGGATGCCTTGGACGATGAGGGTAGCGGCAACGACCTCCTCACATGTAGGCAAGAAAACAATTTGGCGGATGATGTCGATGAAGCAGTCTATCGCCCCGCTCGAAGGAAGCAGGGACGGAGTCCATCCCTGTTCCTCACTTGCCAGTGTGTGGGCGATACGCTGAATAATTTCGCTGTTCATGCTTTTTTGCTCAAGTCTTTCTATTGACGGGAACTATTCGAATAGCCCCGTCGAGAGATAACGCTCACCCGTGTCGGGCAGCAGGGCGACAATTGTCTTGCCCGCATTCTCAGGCAGCCGGGCCAGGCGCAGCGCAGCGGCATAGGCAGCACCCGACGAGATGCCCACCAGCAGACCTTCGTTGCGGGCCAGCAGACGGGCATGTGCGGCAGCCTCGTCGTCGCTGACCGTCAGCACCTCGTCGACCACCTCGGGGTCGTAGGTCTGAGGCACAAACCCGGCTCCGATGCCCTGAATCTTATGCTTGCCGGGCACGCCCGTCGAGAGCACTGCCGACGACGCCGGCTCGACGGCCACGATGCGGATTCCGGGATTGTGCTGCTTCAGGCGCGCACCGCTGCCGCTGACCGTGCCGCCCGTGCCGACGCCGGCCACGAAGATGTCCACTCGCTCGTGGGTGTCCTGCCAGATTTCCTCACCCGTCGTGCGCTCATGGATAGCTGGATTGGCGGGGTTGACAAACTGCCCCAGCGTGACGGCACCCTCGGTCGACTGCCGCAGCTCCTCAGCCCGGCGGATGGCTCCCTTCATGCCCTCAGCCCCAGGCGTCAGCACCAGCTCAGCCCCGTAGGCCTGCAGCAGGCGCCGCCGCTCCAGACTCATCGTGTCGGGCATGGTCAGCACCACGCGGTAGCCACGGCTCGTTCCCACCCAGGCCAGTCCGACGCCCGTGTTGCCGCTGGTGGGCTCGATGATGGTGGCGCCGGGCTGCAGCACGCCGTGCTCCTCGGCATCCTCAATCATGGCCAGGGCGATGCGGTCCTTGACGCTGCCGCCGGGGTTGAAATACTCCAGTTTCACGACGACGCGTGCCACTTGTCCTTCCTGCTCACTTGTACTCAGCAACGGAGTACGTCCGATCAAATCGGTCAACTTGTTGTAAATCATAACTAAACGGATTAAATGAAAAACTCCGCCAATCGTCTTCTGTGTCGATCAGCGGAGCCTTCTGGTTAATATTATAGAAACTATAAATAATCTTGCAAAAACCAGACTACGGACAACAGCCGCTAATCACCACAGGATTAGCGCAACAACATGCCGTCATCTGAATATTTTTCATTCCTTTTTAGTTTTTGTCGGTGCAAAGTTACGACTTTTCCTTGAATCTGCAAATTATTTGCCTACTTTTTTATCAGAATGTTACATTGTGTGAATATTTTCCGTGCTTTTACTCACAAATGAAATAATTTGCGTAACTTTGCCCACTCAAAACAACAAAAGCATCAAGATGACAAGACACATTTCACGCCTCATCCTCGCACTGACCCTCATCACTGCCGGTCAGGCCAACGCCCAGATGAAACTGCCTAAGCAGGCCGACGAGCAGGCCCTGCGCAAACTCAACATCGCCGAGATGGCCATCCGCAGCCTCTACGTCGACGAGGTGGACGAGCAGAAGCTGGTCGAGGACGCCATACGCGGCATGCTCGAGAAGCTCGACCCCCACTCCAGCTACTCCACGCCCAAGGAGACCAAGGAGATGACGGAGCCCCTGAACGGCTCGTTCGAGGGCATCGGCGTGCAGTTCAACATGGTCGAGGACACACTCATCGTCATCCAGCCCACGCTCAACGGCCCGTCGGAGAAGGTGGGCATCCTGGCCGGCGACCGCATCGTGGGCGTCAACGACACGGCCATCGCCGGCGTGAAGATGTCGAAGGAGGAAATCATGAAGCGCCTGCGCGGCCCCAAGGGCACGATAGCCAACCTGAAAGTCGTTCGCCAGGGCATCCGCGACACCCTTTTCTTCAAGGTTAAGCGCGACAAGATCCCCGTCCACTCCATCGACGCCACCTACATGCTCCGCCCCGGCATCGGCTACATCCGCATCGGCTCTTTCTCGGCCACCACCTATCAGGAGTTCCTTGAGAGCATGCAGAAGCTGCGCGCCGAGGGCATGCACGACCTTGTGCTCGACCTCGAGGAGAACGGCGGCGGCTATCTGCAGGCAGCGGCCGACCTGGCAGGCGAGTTCCTCGAGAAGGGCGACCTCATCGTCTACACCGAGGGCCGTCAGGTGCCCCGCCGCGAGTATAAGGCTCCCGGCGACGGGCAGTTCCGCGACGGCCGCATCGTCGTCCTCGTCGACCAGTACACCGCCTCGGCCGCCGAGATCGTCACCGGCGCCATCCAGGACCAGGACCGCGGCCTCGTCGTCGGGCGCCGCACGTTCGGCAAGGGGCTCGTCCAGCGCCCCATCGACTTCGAGGACGGCTCAATGATCCGGCTGACCATCGCCCACTACTACACGCCCTCGGGCCGCTGCATCCAGAAGCCCTACACCAAGGGCGACAAGAAGGACTACGCCATGGACATCGTCAACCGCCTCAAGAGCGGCGAGCTCATCCACGAGGACAGCATCCACTTTGCCGACTCGTTGCGCTACTACACCCTGCGCGAGCACCGCACCGTCTATGGCGGTGGCGGCATCATGCCCGACTACTTCATCCCGCTCGACACCACACGCTACACCCGACTCCACCGCGAGCTGGCCGCCAAGAGCATCATCATCCAGCAGAACCTGCGCTACGTCGACCAGCACCGCCGCGAGCTGAAGAAGCAATACGCGGACTTCGCCGACTTCAAGCGCAGCTACGAGGTGCCCCAGTCGCTCATCGACGCCATCATCTCCGAAGGCGAGAAGCAGAAGATCACCCCCCGCGACGACGACGAGCTCCGCCAGACCATGCCCATGCTGCGCCTGCAGCTCAAGGCCCTCGTGGCCCGCGACATCTGGGACATGAGCGAATACTTCTCCATCATGAACGAGCAGAACGACGCCGTACAGAAAGCCCTGGAGCTCCTGCAGTAGAGCATCTGCAGGCTCTCCAGGGCCTCACGATGGCTGACCCCGTGGTCAGCTGAGATCAGACCAGACAGCTGCTCACCCCGAGGGCGGTGGCGATGGCCGAGAGCACGGCCAGCAGCGTCTGCACAACGAATTTCAGGAGTTCCTTATTCTTCATAATTGATTATTGAACATTGAACATTGAACATTGATCATTGAACATTGATTTAAAAGCCCCTCCCTCGGGAGGGGTTGGGGTGGGGCCTCTCTCCCCTCGGGGAGGGGTTGGGGTGGGCTTTTTAGTCCGGATTCTCCACGATGGGCTCATCGCTGTCCGCGCCGCCGCCCGTGTTGTCACCGCCCGTGGCCTTCGTACCCATCAGGGACTCCAGCGAGCCGAGGCTGACCTGCTTGCGCAGCGTCACGGAGTCCAGCGCATAGCTACGCTTCAGGTTGGGCAGAAAGCGCAGGTGGACCTTCTTCACGTTGTCGGCCGAGTAGTCCTCAGCGCTGTCAGCACCCGTCGACTCAGCCGAGAGGTAGAACGTGCCCAGGTCGCCCAGGCGCACCTTCTTAGAGTCCTTCACCAGCTCCACCAGACAGTCGCAGGCGGCGGCCAGCACCCCGATGATCACCGAGCGGGTGAAGGGCGACCCGTGCTCGCTGATATGACGGGCGAACTCGTCGGTCGACATTGTCTCGGTGTGCACCACGCGGCCATAGAACTTGCCCTGCGTCTTCTCGTTGTTCACCATGTTCTGATACATTCTTGTAATAAGCTTTGCCATAATTCTTTTGTGTGTGTTTTAAATGGTTGTTGTTAATTGTTTTGTTGTTCACTGTGCATCCAGTCAGTTTCATTCTAATCGCGATTATTGTCATGTCGTCCTGTTTGCGATTGCAAAGGTACAACAATTCCGAAGCAAAGTCAAGACTTAACATGGGAGACGACCGACGACGGCCTCGCCGGCACCTCGTTTTTCAACCTGTTCCCCTTGGCTGTTTCGCGGAAAAAGTGTAACTTTGCAGCCGCTATGAAATCTTGTTCCTATTTGCCGCTCCTCGCCGTCCTGCTGCTGTCCGCCTGCTACAGCGGCCAGCGCCGCGAGATGCTCGCCCTCCTCGACGAGGCCGACTCGCTCAACCGTGCCTATGCCCCGCTGCCCTCCGACTCCCTCCTGCACCAGGCCACCGAATTCTTTGACCACCATGGCACCCGCAACGAGCAGGTCCGCGCCCACTACCTCCTCGGCTGCGCCTACCGCGACCAAGGCCAGGCCCCCGAGGCCCTGCAGTCGTATCAGGACGCCCTCGACCGGGCAGATACGCTCAGCAGTGACTGCGACTTCCAGCGTCTCATGGCCGTCTATGGGCAGATGGCGGAGTTGTATCATGCTCAAGGCTTGCCACATGATGAACTTGCTGTGTCTGAGTGGTGTGAGCATTTTGCCTTGCGCATTGGCGATACCCTGGGGTATATACGGAATCTTGAGTTGAAAGCCGTTCCCTATGAACAATTAGGCGATACTGTTTCTATGCTCCGTGTCCTTCAGCATGCACGAGAGCTCTATTTGGATAATGGATATCATAAGGAAGCCGTCCAAACGCTTGGCGTGCCGATTTTTGTAGCCGTAGAGCGGGACGAACTTGATAGTGCATACGCCATGATGCGGGAATATGAATCGAAATCAGGGCTGTTCGATTCTGGCGGAAATATCGTTCAAGGACGCGAAGTTTACTATTATATCAAGGGACTCTATTACCAGAAACGGATGAAGCTGGATTCTGCCGAATATTATATGCGCCGACTGCTTGCGTGCGGCCAAGAACTGAATGGATATCGTGGGCTTCTTGACATCTATGGCCTCAGAGGCTTCACGGATTCAGTAGTCCATTTTGCCCGTTTATTTGAGAAAGCAACCGACGTCAGGAACGGGCAACGCGAGACAGAGACAATCCATCAGATGTCAAGCCTCTACGACTACACCCACAGCGAGCGCGTAGCCTATGAGAAGACGCTTGCGACCAAACGGCTCCAATTGCTCATCTTGTGCCTGTCTTTCTTGTCTATTTTAGTAGTATCTGTTCTATTTGCATTGTTCCGTCGTGTGGAAATGAAGCGCAGAAAGGCCGTGGAACGATACCTACAGAACGTTACTCAATTGCGAAATATCCGAAAGGAACTGGCCGTGTTGCAAGAATCCCGCAACGCGGAATCGCTGGTAGCAAAGAAGGAGAGCGAACAGGCCGACCTGGAAAGAGAAGTTTTCGACTATCAGCAGAGTATAGCCGATAGCAGCCTTTCCAGCGAAGCCATGGCGATAGAGAAAACGGAAATCTGTCGACATTTCCGCGTACTGGAAATTCGCGGAAACCATCCATCGGAAGACGATTGGCAGGAACTGGAGAATGCCTTTGAGATGTATCTGCCAGAGACCTATGCCTTTATCGATAACCACCGCCATTTGATGGATTCCATAGCCCTTCATGTCTGTCTACTGGTTCGTTTGGGTATCAAACCAACTCCTATCAGCCACATGCTTGGAGTTTCGGATGCCTACATTTCAATCGTCCGTCGGCAAATGCTGACTAAAATCTTCGGAATCACAGGTAAACCCAAAGAGTTTGATGCTGCAATTCAGAAGCTAAACTGACCCGATTTGTTTACCTAAGGATTACTTAGGTTTTCTGCAAGTCGTTGTACTTTAGCGCTTTATGGGTTACTTAAGTTTTACTTAAGTTTTTGTCGATGATTTCTTTCTCGGATTCTACGAGGTTTTGTAATTTTGCACCGACAATTATGAAGTTACTCAACTTTATTTAAATCACGTTATGAGAAAGATTCTATTTTTACTAACCCTTGTGCTCGGGGGATTTAATTGGGCTAATGCAGCATCGTTTACCATTCCCTTTCAGGTTAATGTTACAGATGTCGGGGCTACAGGTACACTTGGTGGACATCCCCGCATGCCAGCGGCCAGACCCAACGTCGGGCAAGACGGCCACACCCTTTATTTTAATAATGTGGGCTACGACCTGACACTGGTGCTTCTTGACGAGGACGGCGAGGAGGCCTACACGACTTTTGTGCCGGCAGGTACGACCAGCGTGGTTCTACCTTCGACGCTCTCGGGCGACTATGAGCTTCAACTCTATCCTGATGACAGTGTTTACTATTTCTATGCAGACATTGAACTTTAATTTCTGACAACCCGCTTGCTCCCTGCCGAAGCCTTGTGGCTCGACAGGGGCAAGTTTTTCAAAAAAATCAAAATTGAGATGGCGTTTATGAAAAAAGTTACATTATTGCTTGTGGTTCTGTTTTGCACCATTCTGCCCATGAATGGTCAAGTGAAAGTGCTTTCAGAAACCGACGCTTTAGATGTTTTGACAAGCTACTATGAGAATACGGACAATATGAACATTTATATTGCATCCGTTGAAAGACTCTCAAACGGATATGTCAATGATGATGATGGAACATACTGGTCGCTATTTGTTGACGAGTTTCCCATGCTGGGATGGGAACATCCTTGCTCACAATTCTTTGTCCCTAAAAACTACGACATACGTATTGGTGGAAAGCAAATAGAGAGTGTGCAACTTAGAATGCCTCCGACCGATATAACCTATGATATGCTTCATACATATCAGCCCGAGGGGATTAATATCAACGATAGGCCGATTCTTAAAAAGAACACTGGGGTAAAGCGATTACCATCACCGGTTTATGTAGATTCTACACATATATACGCAGTCATTATAAGTGGTGGAGGCTCGATTATGGCTAATCATACACGCTACTGGAACGACTGCTCCTTCATATATCAGACTCTTGTCAATACTTATGGAATTCCCAAATCCAATATCACGGCACTCATATCTGATGGCGACAATCCAGCCAAAGACCAACAGTTAGGATACGAGTACTTCAATTCGTCGACAGACTTGGATGGTGATGGGATTGCCGATTACCATTACGCCGCAACCAAGTCAAACGTTGTGTCGGTGTTTAATAATCTTGCAAATCAGTTGACGGCAGACGACCACCTCTTTGTCTACGTCATAGACCATGGAGGATGGATTGATGGCACAAAAACGGCCTATCTCTGGCTATGGAACAATGAAAAATTGTACGATACGGAGTTGGCCAAAATCATCGACAATATTCCTGCGGGCTATATGAGTTTTCTTCTTGGGCAATGTTATTCGGGCGGTTTCATTGACAATTTGGAAGGACAAAACCGCGTAGTTACAACGGCATGCACTTATTATCAGAGTTCTCATGCTCACAAGTCGAAGCCTTATGATGAATTTGTATATAACTGGACGAGTGCCATAAATGGTTATGATATTGAAGGCAATAAGATAGAGGCCGACAATGGCAACAAAGGGTATGTGTCATTGGAAGACGCCTATGGCTATGCTTTTCTACATAATACTTGGACGACGGGAACAGTTGACCTTGTAGAAAATCCATGCTACTCATCAACCCCAGTCATACTCGGGAGGAAGTTGTCATTTGGCCGCACACTGCCCAAAATAGATCTGTACATCAAAGTTGATTCCTATGATGATGGCTACCGTCCACTCACTTTCAGCTCTGTCAATTGGAATAGTCCGGATGTCTGGGTTAGGAGAGTGTCAGATGGCTATGATTTTGATAGTATGGAAACAATAGATCAAGATACAGCTCCCCAAGACAGTGCTTATCTGTACGTGAAAGTACACAACAGGGGAACAGACTCCTATGCTGGCAATGGGAATTATCTGCACTTGTTTTTGACGAACCGTGACATCTTTGACACAACCTACCTCCCGCCTTCAATGCAAAATCGCTTTTTCACGCACCATTACATATTACCCCTAGACATGCCAATTCCATCGGGGGCGGCGAAGACTATTGAAAACCGATTTAAGGTGCCTTCCAATTTATTTAATGCTGTGTATGACTATGATGTGTCCATTATTGCTGCAATATCTGATTCTTCGAATTTCAACTTGTCACAGGTAACTTCTGATTATTTAATGAATAGTAATGACATAGGGTTGCAGAAAATGTCTGTCATTGTAAAGAAACCTGAAGTCCAACCGAATGACAGCTTGATAGGCCCAATGCCAGACACCTTGATCTATTGTGGTAATGGTGCGGTCGCCAAACTCCAATCCGTAGAAATAGGATCCAATAGTATGAGAGTGGTGCTGGACCAACCTGCGCAAGCAAACACGTCTGTTGTGGCCAAGGCCCTAACGCCAGCTGTCAAGGTTGAGTCAATTGACATTCCGGAGGGACAGGATTTCGGCGAACTGATGATAGCAAGAAAGCCGGAATCACTTTATTCCGTAGATTTGGTTGTCAATGGGGAAATCGTTGATTCTAAGACAATATTGTCCAGATAGAAACGTTATAAATATTAGTTTTAAAGATTATGAAAAAGTTCAGATTTAATTCATTCTTTGTAATTACAGCCTTAATGGCCGTCACGGCCTGTTCGGGCGAAAAGGAGGTTGTCGAGGGTAGTCTAAGTGCCAGTACGACGAGCTTCACACCGTGTAAGAACTCGCGGGCCGACAGCAATGAGGATTATACTATGACGTTGAAGCTCAGCCTCAAGGGCAGCGAGGTCACGGGGCGATTCAGCAACATCGTCGTGCCCTGCGACTTTAAAAGCATTGCCGTCGAAGCATCGACCGACGATACGGGTACTATTGTGCTAACCATTGCGCACGACAGCGAGGGAGCTGTGAACTGCTTTTGCCACTCCGATTGCGACTTTCGTCTGCGTGGCATCACCGCCGGCACCTACCGTCTGCGCGTCCAGCAGCATGGCGTAGGGGCAATGGCCCAGAATCTTCCTATCTACGAAGACATGCTGAC
>JAFTGI010000180.1 GCA_017458195.1 Prevotella sp. | reverse complement strand
CGGATACACCACTGACAATATGAGTGATAAGTGATGAGTGAAGAACTTGCTACCGCATTAATAATAAGTAGATGAACACTATTTTTTATATAAACAAGAAAATGTTTGTGTAAACTAAATTTAATTTGTTACTTAAGACGAAAAAGCAATAATGAGCATAACAGATAGATATACGAAGGAAGGATTGGGGGCGAAAGTGACGAGATGGCTGCTTGGCGCAGCACTCATCACTCTTCACTTATCGCTCATCACTTCCCTGGCTTCCTGCAGCGACGATGAGTCCAACTCTTCCCGGCAGGAAGTGGTGACGGTGAATGTCGATGTCATCCTGCCAGCCATGCAAACCTTCCTCTGGCAGTCAGCCATCGACGACGCACTCGGCAACATCGACCGTGCCCAGCAGTCGTGTGCGAAACGAGTGAAACTGAACCTGCGCTACCATGACGAGGATAATGAGGACCTGGAGGCCCTCGCCTACGCCCTTACCCATCCCGGCAAGGGCGATGCCCCCTACGTGCAGCCCGACACCTGCCATGCCATCATCGGCCCCTACCACTCGGCCAATGCGCGCACCATCCTCAACCAGGCCCGCCGCTCCCGTCTGCCCGTGGTCATGCCCACCTGCACCAGCGCCGACCTGCAGCGCAGCGAGGCCCGCCAGACCAACTCTTTCTTCCTCACCGAGAGCGACATCACACAGTGCGTGGTGCTGCTCACCGTCATGCAGGCCCTGAAGCACCAGCGCGTGGGCTTGCTCTACAGCGACGACATCTACGGCCAGTCGTTCCGCGACTGGTTCGGCTTCGTGGCCACGCAAATCGGCCTCGGTGTGGTTCCCGGCGGCATACGGGCCTACAAGGCCGGCGACCGGCTCGACGACTATTACGAGCTGATGAGCCAGCCACAGGGCGACAACGTCGATGCGCTGCTCCTGGCGTTGAGCCAGACCGAGGACTACACTCCGGTGCTGAATGCCCGTGAGGCGTTCTTCCAGCGCAAACGGGAGCAGGGCACCATCGCCTACGTTCCCGTCGCCTACGTTCCCGACGTGGCCTACTCGTCGCAGCTCCTGGGCCAGACTGTCTTTGGTGTCTATCCCGCCGGTTCCTCCGACAATGGATTCGTGCAGAGCTACAGAGCCACCCACGGTGGCGATGTGCCCTACGGAGCCGCACAGATGTATGATGCCCTGACCATCATCGCCCTCGGACGGGCTGCCCAGCTCAGTGCCGCCGACCCTAACCTCCTGTATATCGACGGCCAGCGCGTACAGTTCGAGATAGCCCCCTACGGCCCCGTGCTCAGCGACTGGATGCGGGCCGTCGTGGCTACCGACGACCCTGCCCCCATCGCCCTATGGAACGGCTATGGGCTGGCCTCAGCCTTCCGCCTGATCGAGGGCGGCATGCTTCCCTGCCTGCGCGGAGCCACGGGCGAGATGGAGTTCGACCCGCTGACGAACACCACCATGCTCCACACCTACTACCAGCTGTTTGCCACCAGCAGCGATGGCGGCATCACCCACTTTGCCACCGTCTCAACGGGAGGCAGCGGAACGGGAATTTCCACTGATGCGCTGTGGAACTGGCAGACCGTCATCAACTCCCTCGACCCTGCTGCTGGAGACAACGTCAGCCGCCAGCTGCCCGACCTGCGCGAGCGCTGGGCTGTGGTCGTCAGCCCCTCTACCACCTGGGAGAACTACCGCCATCAGGCTGATGCCCTGGCCATGTACCAGCTGCTGAAGCAGCATGGCTACGACGACGACCACATCGTGCTCATCGTTGAGGACAACCTGGCCGACGACCCCCGTAACCCCTTCCCCGGCGAGGTCTATCTGGAGCGCAGCGGCGTGCAAAGCTCGCCCGACGCTCTGGTCAATGCCGACGTGCGACATGGGGCCGTCGTCGACTACCGCTTCAGCGACCTCTCCAGCTCTGCCGATCTGGCCGACATCCTCCTGGGGCGCCAGTCGCAGCAGCTGCCCCACGTCGTCCACAGCACCGATGCCGACAACGTATTCTTCTTCTGGAGCGGCCACGGTGCTGATAACGGCGGACCACTGTGGGGCGACGAGAACAGCAGGAACCCCTTCGGCCCGCAGCGCATCCGCAACATCGTGGAGAAAATGCCCCACCGCCGCATGATGCTTGCCCTGGAGAGCTGCTACAGCGGACAGTGGGGCGAGGCCCTCACGGGAGTGCCCGACGTCATCGTGCTCACCGCCGCCAATGCCTATGAGACCTCGAAGCCCGATGTGTACAATGCCGACATGGGCACCTATCTCTCCAACGCCTTCTCACGCGCCTTTCTGCGCACCGTGGGGAGAAAACCGTCGGTGTCCATCGCCGACCTCTACTACCAGTTGGCACGCACCACCAGCGGCAGCCACGTCACGCTCTACAACATCGAGCAGTATGGCTCGGTCAACAAGAGCAGCATGAGCGACTACTTCATAGAACATCATTAATATATCATCATGACAACAAGAAAAATCATTCACTTCCGGCTGATGGCCGTGCTGACGTGCAGCCTCTGCCTGGGATTCGCATCGTGCAGTGACGACGACGACAAGCCCACCGAAGAGCAGCGCGTGGAGCAGGACCTGGCCGACGCTGCCGACTTCTGGAACGTCGTGGGCCAGCTGACCGACGACGTGATGCCCGACGAGGGCTGGCAGACGGCCACCTACGCCCCCAGCATCGGCGAGGCCGACGGCACGAACAGCACCGTGCGCATCGTGCAGTGTGCCGACGTGGAGAACGCCGCCGAGAACTTTGCAGACCTCGTG
>JAFTGI010000179.1 GCA_017458195.1 Prevotella sp. | reverse complement strand
GTGTGGAAATAGAAGAAGCCGTGCTCATGGAAGTAGGTATGGATGGCCATGGCCATGTTGTGGCGGATGCGCATGACGGCACCGAACGTGTTGGTGCGCAGACGCATGTGGGCGTTCTTGCGCATAGCCTCGAACGACTGGCCCTTCTTCTGCATGGGATAGTCGTTGCCGCAGAGTCCGTAGATTACGAGGTTTGTAGCCTGAATCTCACTGCTCTGGCCGGCACCCTGGCTCTCGACGAGCGTGCCCTCGGCGCAGATGCAGGCGCCGGTGGTGATCTGCTTGAGCAGTTCCTCGTCGAACTTCGCGGGGTCAACGACGAACTGCACGTTCTTGATGGTCGAGCCGTCGTTCAGTGCGATGAAGTCGACGGCCTTTGATGAACGGTGGGTGCGCACCCATCCCTTCACACAGACTTCCTTTCCATATTCCGTGCTTTGCAGCACATCAATTATCTTTGTACGTTTCATTGTTAATTATCAATTGTCAATTATCAATTGTCAATTATCATTTATTCATACGCTCCCATGCGCAGGCGGTCGACCTCCTCCTCAGTGAGATAGCGCCAGTCGCCGCGACGCAGGTTCTTCTTGGTCAGACCGGCAAACTGCACGCGGTCGAGCTTGGTCACCTTATAGCCCAGCGACTCGAAGATGCGGCGCACGATGCGGTTCTTGCCCGAATGGATCTCGATGCCCACCTGCTTCTTGTCGACAGGGTCGGCATACTGGATGTCGTCGGCCTTGATCTCGCCGTCGTCGAGCATGACGCCCTCGGCAATCTGCTGAATGTCGTGAGCTGTGACGTTGCGGTCGAGGTAGACGTGATAGATCTTCTTCTTCAGATACTTCGGATGGGTCAGCTTCGAGGCCAGGTCACCGTCATTGGTAAGCAGCAGCACGCCCGTCGTGTTGCGGTCGAGACGGCCTACGGGATAGATGCGCTCAGGGCAGGCATTCTTCACGAGGTCCATCACGGTCTTGCGCTGCTGGGGGTCGTCGCTCGTGGTGACGTAGTCCTTAGGCTTGTTGAGCAGCACATAGACTTTCTTCTCGAGCGTGACGAGCTCGTTGTTGAAACGCACGACGTCGGTGCGGAGCACCTTGGTGCCGAGCTCGGTGACCACCTCGCCGTTGACGGTCACGACGCCGGCCTGAATCATCTCGTCGGCCTCGCGGCGGCTGCACTTGCCGGCATTGGCCAGATACTTGTTCAGGCGGATCGGCTCATTGGGATCGTAGTTCTGCTCCTTATATTCAATACGCTTCTTCAGTGAATACTTGGCATTGGGGTCATAGTCGGCCGTACGCGGACGATAGCCCTGCTGTGGACGCTGGCCGTAGCCGCCCTGAGGACGCTGACCATAACCGCCCTGCGGACGCTGACCGTAGCCGCCCTGACGCTGCTGTCCGTAGCCGCCCGGCTGGCGCTGGCCATAGCCGCCCTGGCGCTGCTGTCCATAACCGCCCTGCTGGCGCTGACCGTAGCCGCCCTGGTTGTTATAGCGCGGACGATAGCCCTGCTGGCCGTCGCCGTCCTGGTTGTTGTAGCGCGGACGGTAGCCCTGCTGGCCGTCGCCGTCCTGGTTGTTATAGCGCGGACGGTAGCCCTGCTGACGCTGGCCATAACCGCCCTGACTATTATAATTATTGGTACGCGGGCGATAGCTGTTGTGCTGGGGTGCCTGACTCTGCAGGCCGGTGCCGAAGCCCTCGGGACGGAAACCGCCCTCGTCGTCCTGGTTGTGTCGGTTGTAACTGGGGCGTTCGTAGCCCGTGTTTCTCGGTGTGGTGTGAATCCGCGGACGGGGTGAGCGGCCCACGGGGCGATAGTCTCTCTGGTAACCCTCGCGGTTAGCATCTTGCTCCACGTTCTGCTGGTCTTCCTGTTTCTTTTCGTTCTCGAAATCCATAATCAAAATAATCTGTTTAATTTGTTGATAATCAGTTAAGCAGGAGCCTCACGGCCCCTTTAAGTCTCATTTGGCTATATTACATTCCTGTATAGTTCCATGGTGTGATGGCGCGCAGCTCGGCCTTTACGGCTTCGCTGACGTCGAGGCCCTCGATGAACTGGCCGATGGTCTCGGCGGTCATCCGCTGGTTGGTGCGCGTCAGCTGCTTCAGCGCCTCGTAGGGGTTGGGATAGGCTTCGCGGCGCAGGATGGTCTGGATGGCTTCGGCCACGACGGCCCAGGTCTGCTCCAGGTCCTCGTGCAGCTTATCCTCGTTGAGGATGAGCTTGCGCAGGCCCTTAAGCGTGCTCTGGAAGGAGATGAGCGCATGGCCGAGGGGCACGCCGACGTTGCGCAGCACGGTCGAGTCGGTCAGGTCGCGCTGCAGGCGGCTGACGGGCAGTTTCTGTGCCAGATGGGCCAGGATGGCGTTGGCCAGCCCAAGGTTGCCCTCGGAGTTCTAGAAGTCGATGGGGTTCACCTTGTGGGGCATGGCACTGGAGCCCACGTCGCCGGCCTTAATCTTCTGCTTGAAATAGTCCATCGAGATGTACATCCAGAAGTCGCGGTCGAGGTCGATGATGATGGTGTTGATGCGGCGCAGGGCATCGAACAGGGCGCCCAGCCAGTCGTAGTTGGAGATCTGGGTGGTCCACTGCTCGCGCTCCAGGCCGAGCTTCTCGCTGACGAAGCGGTCGCCGAATTCACGCCAGTCATATTGCGGATAGGCCACGTGATGGGCATTGTAGTTGCCGGTGGCACCGCCGAACTTGCAGGTCACGGGAATGTCCTTCAGTCCGCTCACCTGCTCCTCTAAACGGTAGACATAGACCATCACCTCTTTGCCCAGACGTGTGGGCGAGGCCGGCTGACCGTGGGTCTTGGCCAGCATGGGCACGTTCTTCCAGGCCTCAGCATGGTCGTTGAGCTGTTCAATCAGTTCCGAAAGCAGGGGCAGGTAGACCTCATCGATAGCCTCACGGACGGACAAAGGCACGCTGGTGTTGTTGATGTCCTGCGACGTCAGACCGAAATGGATGAACTCCTTGGCCTCGGCCGGAAAACCGCTGAGGCCGGCGATCTTCTCCTTGATGAAATATTCAACGGCCTTCACGTCGTGGTTGGTCACCTGCTCAATGTCCTTCACGCGCTGGGCATCGGCCGGCGTAAACTGCCGGTAGATGTCGCGGAGGGTCTCAAAGAGCTGGTGGTCGAAATCCTGAAGCTGGGGCAAGGGCAGCTCGCACAAAGCAATGAAATACTCTATCTCCACACGCACGCGATAGCGGATGAGCGCATATTCTGAAAAGTATTCTGCCAGTGGCTCCGTCTTGCCACGATAGCGGCCATCAATAGGCGAAACGGCCGTCAATACACTAAGTTCCATTCTTTTTCTTAATATTGCAATATTCCTATAATAATCTTTATTATATCCTTTTGGGACTGCAAAGTTACACATAAGTCCTGAAACGGCCAACAAAAAAACGCAAAAACTGACGAACGCGTCCGTCAAAAATATAAAAGGACGGTTTTCTTGGGTCAGCGGATTTTTCCGGTTGGTGAGGCTTGAGCTAATCAAGAATAAAGTGTGGCTAGTCTGTACATAAAGAACTTGATATCCCCTACACCTCTGAACTGCGTTCTGAAAGCCTTGATTTTGGCATTGAATGATTCTGC
>JAFTGI010000178.1 GCA_017458195.1 Prevotella sp. | reverse complement strand
CCTGGAGGGAGGGGAGTAGTTACTATATAAAAGAATAACATCTTTTAAAGATTACGCAATATGAAAATTATCAGAAATAAAGTAAAAAACATGATAGCAAGACTATATACTCCCCTCCCTCATAGGGAGGGGCCGGTGGTGGGTCTGCTGGGCCTGCTGGTTCATTGTGCCTTTCTCCTATTGCTCGTTTGCGGGTTCTCCGCCTGTAGCAGCGACGACCTGCAGCAGCAGAGCGTCATCATGGTCGACCAGGTGGACTACACGCCCTTCGACTACTGGCTGCAGCGCAACTACGTGGCCCCCTATAACATCCGCTTCAAGTACCGCTACGAGGACAACGAGAGCGACATGGACTATTACACCATCCCTTCGCGCTACGAAGATGCCGTCATCCTGGCCCATATCGTCAAGTACATGTGCATCGAGGCCTACGACGAGATCGCCGGCATCGACTTCACCCGCAGCTACTTCCCCAAGATGATCTTCACCATCGGCGAATGGGAATACAAGAACAACGGCACCTACATCCTCGGTACGGCTGAGGGCGGGCGCAAGATTCTGCTGTCGGGCACAAACTACCTGTCGATGTATCTTCGGAGTGCCGACGACCTCAACGAATATTACCTGAAGACCATCCATCATGAGTTCACCCACATACTGAATCAGACCAAGGACTATCCGGCTGAGTTCAAGCTTATCACCGGTGCCAGCTACGTTGCCGACAAGTGGAGCGAGAGCCCCTTCGACACCGACTATCTCTCCCGCGGCTTCATCTCGTCCTATGCCCAACATTCCGACACGGAGGACTTTGCCGAGATGCTTTCCATGTACGTGTGCAATTCCGAGAGCACCTGGCTCCAGTGGATGGCCGAGGCCGGCACCGACGGTTCGCGCATCCTCACCGCCAAGCTCGACATCGTGAAGAACTATATGCTCAACACGTTCAACATCGACCTCGACCGCCTGCGCCAGTCGCTTCAGCGGCGCCAGATTCAGGTCGTCAGCGGCTATCTCGACCTGACCAGTCTCGATTAGTCCTCATCTTCAGTCACCGTGATCATTAAAGCAAACATCAGATTATGAGCGCAAAACATTTCCATAAGGCCCTGAACCTCCTCCTCAGCAGCATGCTGCTGCCCCTTGGAGGCTGGCTGACAGTTTCGTGCACCAACGAGGTCGACGACTATTTCGATCTTCCGGCATCGCAGCGGCTGGCCGCCACCATCGATCATGCCCGTCAGGTGCTGCGCAGTGCCGAGTACGGTTGGGAGTTCGAATATTATCCCGGTTCCACGCTGGACTACGGCGGGGTGGTCTATACCCTCAAGTTCGACTCGCTGACGGCCACCGTCGCCTGCTCGCTGATTCCCGACAGCACCTCGACTACCTACTACAGGCTGACCAACGACAACGGCCCTGTGCTGACCTTCGACACCTACAACCCCCTGATGCACTATTTCTCGACGCCCAACAGCGACGAGTACGAGGCCAAGGGCGGCGAGTTTGAGTTCGTCCTCGACAGCATTGCCGACGACTACATCTCGCTTTACGGCAAGAAGACCGGCAACACGATGTACCTGCGCCGGCTGCAGGCCAGTCCCGAGGAGTATGCCCGCAACACCATCAACATCTTCGACCACTTCGTCGACTCCATCCGCGGCACCGTCGGCACGGCCGAGCTCGTCGGCAAGTGCAATCCCTCGAATCGCAGCATCAACATCATCAGCGGCAGCGACACCCTCGACGTCCACTATGCCTACACCGACCGTGGCATCCGCCTGTACCGTCCGCTGCGTCTGGGCGGCGTCAGCATGCAGACCTTCGAGTTCAATGATTCTACGAAGGTGCTCACCTGCATCGACGACGGATCCGAGGGCGTCACCCTGCAGGGCATTCCCTATTCCGACAAGTTCATGTATTATTCCCGCTGGGAATCCGACTACGACCTCACCTGGGGCACCAATTCCACGGCCAAGGTCCACCTGAAGCCCAACCGCCTCGAAGGCACCTACCTGATGCAGGGCCTGAGCCCCATGTACGACGTCGTCCTGCGCTACGACATTGAGACCGGCAACCTCCTCATGGGCTCGCAGGTCATCGGCTATCTGGATGGCTACCAGGCCTATTGGTCGTGCGTCAACTATTCCAATGGCAGCATCTCGAACATCAGCATCACCGACGAGGGGCAGTTCACCATCCGCTGGAACGGCAATACGGCCTATCCGCGCTTCACCATCACGCCCACCAACGGTGCCAACTACAACAGTATCATACTCATCTACCTCTACACCGAGGACGGCCAGCTCTCCGCCGGCATCCTGACCGAGACCGAATGGCTGGCCAACGGCACGAACTACCTGCTCGACAACCTGAAGACGCTCAACCGTCCGCCTTATTCCATGTAACCCCGAAAGACATTACCGAGAATGATGAAAAGAGATATGAACACCATCTTCCGCCGGGCGCTCGTCGCCGTCGTGGCCGGTGTGGCCCTGTCGGCCATGCCGCTGCTCACCGCGTGTGGCGACGACGATCCCGTCTACAGCTCAACGGCCGACGCCATCACCATCGTCCAGAACGACCTCATCTTCCCGGCTGAGGGCCGGACGGCCACCCTCCAGGTGTCAGCCGCCGGTCCCGTCGAGGCTTCGGTCAGCGACACGTGGTGCACGGCCAGCGTCAGCGGCAACGTGATCCAGGTCACGGCCGAGCCCAACCCCCAGTTCAGCGGGCGCACCGCCATCCTGACCCTCCGCAGCGGTCAGTACAGCCGCCAGCTGCCCATCCAGCAGGAGGGCGTGGTGCTCGACATGCCCCTGACGGTCAACGGCCACTATTCGCCCCTCAGCGGCGACGCGTTCACCTTCGAACTGGTTCACGACCTGCCCCTGCTGGCCGTCTCGTCGCAGTCGTGGATTCATCCCGTCGTCGACGGCAACAGCGTCCACGTCACCGTCGACGGCAATCAGGGCGGCCACATCCGTCGCGGTGAGGTCGTCTGCACCTGTGGTGCCTATACCGACACGCTGCACATTGCCCAGTTCGACCTGCTCAACGACGTCGTCGGCACCTACCTGATGATGGGCCTCTACGGCGGCACCGGCGGCGCGGCCACGGCCACCCGCTTCGAGATTCACCAGCGCGACGGCGGCCTCTACATGCGCTGGCCGCAGGAGAGCTTCTCCGACACGTATGTCCCCGTCACCATCGACATGACCGACTGCACGGTCTATCTGCCCGGTGCGTTCACCCTCCGCGATGAGACGCGCAACTACGTGCGGGCCAGCTTCTACGACACCGAGGGCACCATGCCCACCAATGCCAACGTCTACGCCGCGCTGCGTCTGTACTCCTACGAGGATCAGGGCGTCAACGGAGCCATTCCCGAGTATGCCAACTGGCCCGGCCATCAGCTCGACGGCTTCATCATCCGCCAGACCACGCTCGTCACGACCACCCTCATCCAGCTGGCCACGCCCGTGGTGACGCGCATCGGCCCCGTGGGTACCACCGTCAGCGACTGATCCGAAACCCTAAAGCACAAGAGCGACATGAAACAGAAGACCATAGCCCTGACCATGCTCCTGGCCCTTGCGGCAGCCAGTCCGGCTGACGCCCAGGAGCCGTTCGTGCGCCGTTCGGTCGTCGAGGAGTTCACTGGCACGTGGTGCGGCAACTGTCCGCGAGGCATCGTGGGCATGCAGCGCCTCAGCGAGGACTTTGCCGACCGCTTCATCGGCATCGCCGTCCATACCGGCTCGGGCGAGCCGATGCTCATCCCCACCTATCCCGACGTGCAGAACGACGTCATCCCCGGCAGCGGGGCCCCCTGCTGCATCATCGACCGCGTCCGCTATAAGTTCGATCCCTATTCGGGCAGCGGCCAGAACGGCCTGTTCCACTACGGCATCGACCGCGACTTCAGCGCCGCCCTCAGCCAGCCCACCGAGGCCAAGGTGGAACTGGCGGCCCAGTGGGACGACGAGTTCCAGTTCGACGTGCGCTATGTGGTCACCACGACGTTCAACATCGACAGTCCGACGGCCCCCTACCGGCTCATGCTCGTGCTCACCGAGGACGGTCTGACCGGCACCACCGACGACTGGCGCCAGGTGAACTACTTCTCGCTCGACTATGACCCCAGTGCGGGCCTGAGCTATGAGGACGACGACATGCAGTTCTGGCGCGAGGCCCCCTACTATGCCACGGGCATCACCTACAACCACGTGGCCGTCAACACGCAGGGCATCCGCACCGGTATTCAGGGCAGCATCACGGCCCCCATCACGGCCTATGAGCCCCAGACCTACACCGCCACGCTGACCACCCTGGCCAGCCATGCGCGCAAGATCATCCAGGACAAGAGCCGCCTGCATGCCATTGCCATCCTGATCAACAGCGAGACCGGCGAGGTGGTCAATGCAGCCAAGAGCGACGTCCGCCCCTACGGCACCGACGGCATCCGCGACCGCCGTCAGCCTGAGCCCGCCGCCACCGGCAGGGCCTACGACCTGCAGGGCCGCCCCCTCGGCGCCCGGCCGCAGCCCGGCCTCTACGTCCGCGACGGCCGCAAGTACGTCTCGCAGTAGAGTCCCACCCCTTCCCAAGAATCAGTAACCATCCTTATAAAAAAGTCAATCAGTATGAAGAAAGTCTTTACACAGCAATTAGCAGCCATCCTGCTCATGGTCGCAGCCCTGACGGGCGTCCAGCGGGCCAGTGCCCAGGATGCTGAGATCACTGGCTATGCCAATGTCTACATCCAGGTGAAGGCAGCCCCGCAGGGTGGCGGCAAGGTGTTTGTCAACTATCAGGAGTCGGCGGCCAAGGCCTGGCGCGACGCCTTGGACTTCCGGCAGCCTGTGCAGGTCGGCGAGATCTATGAAACGCCGTTCATGATGCTCTATCTCTATGCCAATCCCAACACGGAGGGCGGCTATGCCTTTGCCGGCTGGTATGCCGACGACGGCGACGGCGTGTTCGACATCGAGAAGGACGTGCTCATGAGCACCGACGCCGACTACCTGCTGCTCTCCACGCTGCCCGACGACACCCCCATCTACGACACGCGTGCAGCCGCCCAGAACGGCACGAAGCCCACCGAGCCCAGCGACCTCATCTTTGCCTACTTCTCGCGCGGCGCCACCGTCGGCCTGTCCTATTATCAGGACGACGCCTACGACACGCATGCCAACTGCGGCACCGTCTGGATCAGCAAGGAGCTCAACGAGCCCGGCGACCAGGTGACCGTGCGTGCCATCCCGAACGACGGTTTCCACTTCGAATACTGGCAGGACGCCAGCACGATGGGCAATGTCGTCAGCCGCGAGAATCCCTACACCTTCACCGTGCAGGGCGGCGAGCACCTCTTTGCCTACTTCATGGCCGACGATGCCCCTGAGTTCGACCTGCCCGAGGAGGGCGGCTTTGCTGCTGTCGAGGTCGGCGAGACCTGGGTGCTCTCCGAGGAAAGCGAGAAGAACGGCGCCCTCGTCCTCTTCATGGAGCAGGGCGACCTGCGCAACGAGGACGGCCGCACGTATCTCGACATGAGCATCGAGGATAGCCACGTCAACGTCACCCAGTGGCGCGGCAAGCCCTCGATCATCTACGGCAAGGGCAAGGTGCGCTTCGCCTATAAGCTCACGTTCGGCATCGGCGGCGACGACCTGGTCTTCTGGAGCGGCCAGAACGGCGTGACGCTGTCCGACGAGCTCATCTACGTCTATGTCTTCGTGCCCGAGCTGGGAGCTTTCGTTCAGTACGGCTCGACCGATTCCTACAGTCCCACCTACATGCCCGAGATTCACGTGCCCGGCGGCCTGGCCTATTTCGCCATGTCGGTCTACGACCTGGCCGACGACATTGGCAACGTGCCCACCGTCATCGGCCTGTCGCCTGAGACCTACGACCGCGGCATGGCCGAGGGCGAGTCAGCCCTGCAGCGCCTGCTCGACCAGCTGAGCGGCATCGAGGGCGTGCAGATAGGTGAGCACAGCCTGAAGGGCCACAAGGTCTACACCCTCAGCGGTGTCGAGGTGAAGACCACCCCCGAGAAGGGCGTCTTCATTGTCAACGGAAAGAAGATTGCAATCAAATAACTTGTTTTATTAACTTTAAAAAATCATGCGTATGAAAAAAGTTTTATCTTTAGCAGCAATGCTGCTGCTGACCGTCATGGCCAGCGCAAAGGTGGTCGTCTTTGAATCTGGTGTGACAAAAGGAACGGCTACCACCGCAAGTCAGACCGACATCATGTACAACCCCGACGGTGTCGAGGTGACGGCAACCAAGCCCGAGGGCTCACAAAACGGCGGTTGCTTCGGTGTTGATGCCAACTATCGTATCGGTAAGGGTGGCCTGATCACCATCACCTCTGAGATTGGCAACATCACGAAGGTGGTGTTCACCTGCACTGTCGCAGGCACCTCTCAGTATGGTCCGGGTAATTTCGTGGTTGCCGATGACGGCACTGGCGAATACACCTATGAGGGCAAGATCGGCACATGGGAAGGCGACAACGAAGTCGTGAAGCTGGTGGCTGCCGGCGCTCAGGTGCGCTTTACCAAGATGGAGGTCACCATTGCCGACGGTGACAACGGTGACGACATCCCCACCTACGAGAATTTGGCCGACCTGAAGTTCAACCTGACAACGCTTTCACTGCCCGCAACCATCAAGGTGAAGCTGAACAACACGCAGGTGACCTTTGCAAACAGTAATACTGACGATGTCGTGCTGGAAGATGCTTCTGCCGGTATACTGATACAGGAATCGGGTCTGGGTGCTTTCGTCGAGGCTGGCCAGATTTTCAATGGTGAGCTCGTGGTGACGATTGATGAAGACGAATATGGTTATGGCCTACCTGTCTATGCTGTTGCCGATGACGTAATGGACAACATTACCGTCACCAATGGCACATTGAATCCCCTGGTTCTCAACGATGACAACCTGTTTGATTTCATCAATGATTTTGAATACCGTCTGACCAAGTTTACAGACTGTGTAGTCAGCTATGATGGCTATGAAGTTCACGCCCACGTGCCTGTTCTGGATGCAACGATTGGCCTTATGGACAGCTTCGAGGCAATTCCAGAAGACCAGTGGCCCGAGGAAGGCGCTGTTGTAGATATTACGGGTTACTACACTGATTATTTTGGTCTTATTACATATATCCAGCCCATCAGCTTCGAGGTTAAGGGCCAGGCTCAGATGGTCGAGGTGAACACGATTGCCGAGTTCAAGAGCACGTATACGCCTGCCAAGCTGAACCTGACGGACGCCCAGGTGAACGTGATCAGCGAGGACTACGAGGGCATCTTCATTCAGGACGCCACCGGCGGTCTGTTCCTCAGCGGCGTTGAGCTCGACGTTGAGGCCGGCCAGAAGCTGTCTGGCTCCGTCATCGGTACTTTCGGCTCGTATGATGGCTTCGAAGCTTTCGTTCCCGCTGAGGACGAGGACGGCTCGAACCTGACCGTTGCCGACGGCACTCTGGAAGTGAAGACGGTCACCATCTCCGAGGCTGCTGAGGCTGTGAACGATCTGCGCCTG
>JAFTGI010000177.1 GCA_017458195.1 Prevotella sp. | reverse complement strand
AGCAGGGCGACCGTGCCGTCACGGGCGACAATGTGGCCCGCTCGGCTGAGGAATTCGTGCTGGAGGAGCACATCGCCCCCACGACGCCTCAGAACGACGACGTGCTCATCATCGACCAGAACCTGAAGGGCGTCGACTACATGCTGGCCCGCTGCTGCAACCCCATCTACGGCGACAAGGTCTTCGGATTCGTCACGTCGGGCGGCGGCATCAAGATTCACCGCTGCGACTGCCCCAACGCGCCGGAAATGCACCGCCGCTTCGGCTATCGCATCGTGCGGGCCAAGTGGAGCGGCAAGGGCTCGTCGCAGTATCAGATCACGCTGCGCATCATCGGCAACGACGACCTAGGCATCGTGAACAACCTGACGAGCATCATTTCGAAAGATGAGAAGCTGGTGCTGCGCAGCATCAACATCGACTCTGACGACGGCCTGTTCCGCGGCAACCTGGTTGTCATGCTCAACGACAACACCCGCCTGGAGGGCCTCATCAAGAAGCTCCGCACCGTGCGTGGCGTGAAGAGTGTAGAAAGAATATAAAAAACATAACCTTTGATATGAAACAACCTAAATTCGTTACTTTTGGAGAACTGCTGCTACGCTTCTCGAAAAACAACAACGCCCGCCTCTCGCAGGGCGACTACTTCACCAGCAAGTATGGGGGAAGCGAAGCCAACGTGGCCGTGTCGCTCGCCACGCTGGGCGACCAGGTGGAATACATCACCCGTCTGCCGGACAATCCCGTCGGGCATGCCGGAGCCCAGAACCTGATGCAGTTTGGCGTCGACACGCGACGCGTGCTCTACGGCGGCGGGCGCATCGGCACCTACTATTTCGAGCCGGCTTCGGGCATGCGCTCGGCCAAAGTGATCTACGACCGCTCCGGTTCGGCCTACTATGAGCTCAAACCAGGCATGATTCCCTGGCGCGAAATACTGAAGGACGCCGATGTGCTCCACGTCTCGGGCATCACGGCGGCCATCTCGCAGGATGCTGCCGACGCCACTTTCGAGGCCCTCGACGTGGCCGACGAGCTGGGTGTGCTCGTCAGCTACGACATCAACTACCGAAAGAACCTCTGGCGCTATGGTGCCGACCCGCGCGAGACGCTGAAGCGCATGCTCAGCCGTTGCGACATGATGTTCGGCGACGCCATCGAGTTTGAATTCCTTTGCCAGCGCAGTCAGCCGCCCTTCACGGCCACCGACTCATCGTTTGAGATGCAGATGCAGGAATACGGCCAGTGGTTTGAGGAGCTGCATGCAGAATTTCCCCGCTGCCGCAAGTGGCTGATGGGCATGCGCAACATGGTGGCCTCCAACCACCACCTGCTGACGGCATTGCTTTGGAGCGACGGACGGCTGCTCAAGGCCCCCATCATGGACATCCCCGACGTGTTAGACCCTGTCGGTGTCGGCGATGCCTTCATGGCCGGTCTGCTGCACACAATCTATGCTTTCCCCGGCGACGACCAACTGGCCCTGAACTACGCCCTCGCCGCCGCTACGGTGAAAAACACCATCTGCGGCGACTTCAACCTGGGCACCGACGAAGAAATCCGTGCCCTGTTGAAATAGGCTCATCAAGGATAGCCTTGAGAAAAGCGGTACTTTTCCGGGAGAAAAGCGGTACTTTTCTCAGGGAAAAGCGGTACTTCTCTCAGGGAAAAGCGGTGCTTTTCTCAGGGTAAAGCGGTGCTTTGCCTTGACTGTAAGAATTGCTCTGCACGGAGGAGGTCGTCGGGGGTGTCAATCCCGATGGTCTCGACATCAGTGATGCCGACGCGGATTCGATAGCCATGCTGAAGCCAGCGAAGTTGTTCGAGGCTCTCAGCCAGCTCCAATGGACTTTGTGGTAATTTGGTTATCTCGCGGAGCACATCACGACGATAGGCGTAAAGCCCGATATGCTTCAGATAGGGGAACGACGCCAGCCATTCCTCAGGTTCACGGCCACGAACATAGGGGATAACGGAACGGCTAAAATATAGGGCATAGCCGCGCATGTCGCAGACTATTTTCGGAGAATTGGGATTCATGACGGCTTCCATCGATTCAAAGGGCTTGCCGAGTGTGCAGATCTGTGCCTCAGCATCGTCGAAGAGCTGCCTGACCGTCTCCAGCTGTGACTGATGGATGAAAGGCTCGTCGCCCTGAACGTTGATGATGACGTCAGCGTCCGTATTAAGCAGCTCGGCAGCCTCCTCGATACGATCAGTGCCGCTCTTGTGATCAGAGCGGGTCATGACGGCACGTCCGCCAAAATGTTCGACAGCCTCCATGATGCGATGGTCGTCAGTGGCCACATAGGCTTCGCCAAGCACACGCTCCACCTGTTCATAAACACGCTGAACGACCGTCTGCCCGTCTAACATGGCAAGCGGTTTGCCCGGGAAACGAGACGACGCATAGCGGGCAGGGATAATTCCAATAAACTTCATCTTCATTTATGTTAATTGACGGCAAAGTTACAAATAATTCTTAATTCTTATTCCTTATTCCTTAAATTTTTTGTCGGCCTGCCGTTTTTTTTGTACTTTTGGAGTTCAAAAGCTATATCAAGTATGAACATCCGCAGACACATCATAACACTATTACTTGCAACTGCCATGCCATTCGCAGCCGGCGCACAGAAGATTTCGCTCGGTTCGTGCACCACCAAGGACGGTGGCAGCTACAACGGCGAGATGGCTTCAGGCAAGCCTCACGGCAAGGGCAAGACAACCTGGCAAAACGGCAACACCTACGAAGGAGAATACGTGAAGGGCCATCGCGAGGGCTACGGCATCTATCAGTTCAGCGACGGCGAGCGCTACGAAGGGCAATGGCTGCTCGACCAGCAGCACGGCCAGGGCACCTACTACTTCCAGAACAACAACAAGTACGTGGGCCTCTGGTATCGTGACTATCAGCAGGGAAAGGGCACCATGTACTATTTCAATGGCGACGTCTACAACGGCAACTGGCGCGAGGACAAGCGTGAGGGAAAAGGACTATACACCTTCGCCAGCGGAGCCTACTACAACGGCGAATGGAAGCAGGACAAAAAGAACGGCCAAGGCTTTTTCGACTGGGCCGACGGCTCGACCTATGAAGGCCAGTGGCTGAACGACCAGCGCAACGGCAAGGGCACGTTCAAGTATGCCAACGGTGACGTCTACGTCGGACAATGGCAAGCCGACCGCATGCACGGTAAGGGCATCTACCGATTCCAGAATGGCGACATCTATGAGGGCGACTATGAAAACGGAATGCGCACGGGTACGGGTATATTCCGCTATGCCAACGGCGACAAGTATAGCGGCCAGTTCCTCAATGGCGACAAACACGGTCAGGGGACACTTGTCTGGAAAAACGGCAACACCTATACCGGACAATGGCAATACGACCTGCCCAACGGTCGCGGAAAGCTGACCACGAAGCAAGGCGACCTCGTCGAGGGGCAATTCAAAAACGGTCAGCCGGAGGGTGAGTGTATAGGCCACATGGCTGACGGCTCCCGATTCAAGGCCACCTACAAGAGCGGACAGCGCCACGGCAAGGCTATTGAGGAATCAAAGGACGGGCAGCGCTTTGAAGGCAGCTACGCCAACGGCAAGCGCGACGGCGACTTTGTCGAGAAGGACCGCAACGGCAACATTACTGCCAAGGGCACTTACACGAACGGTCATCGCAAGTTGAACTAACAATCAAATAAATATATAGGCTCTATGATTATCGACACTATTGAAAACCTCGTCAAGTACGAGTCGGTCAACCCACTGTTCAAGCAGGTTGTGGAATTCATTGCCAACAACCGGCTTGAGGATCTTCCGGAAGGCAAGCATGCCATTCAGGGCACAGATCTCTTTGTCAACATCACCACCGCCAAAGGCAAGGCTCCCGACGAAGCAGTCATCGAGACCCACCGCAAGATGATTGACATACAGATTCCGCTGGACGCTCCCGAGACGTATGGCTATACGCCGCTGTGCCGTCTGCCGGAAGCACCTTACAACGCCGAGAAGGACATCACGAAGTATCCCGACCTCCTCGCTGAGAGTTTCGTCGATTGTCAGCCGGGCATGTTTGCCATCTTCTTCCCCCAGGACGGCCACGCCCCTTGCATCACGATGATGCCCACCATCAAGAAAGCAATCTTCAAAGTTAAAGCATAAGACACAACTATGGCAACAAAGAAAGCAGACAAGACACCAAAGGCGGAGTACATCGGACTCGTGAAGAACGACTCATGGCTGGAGCCCTTTGAGCAAGCAATTCAGGGGCGCCACGACCATGCCTTGTGGAAGCTGAACCAGCTGACGCGCAACGGGCGCAAGTCGCTCAGCGACTTTGCCACGGGCCATCTCTACTTTGGACTTCATAAGCTGACGCGTGGCTGGGTGTTCCACGAGTGGGCTCCTAATGCTACCGACATCTACCTCATCGGCGACTTCAACGACTGGAAGGAAGACGAACACTATCGTTGCAAGCGCATCGAGGGCACCGGCAACTGGGAGTTGAAGCTGCGCGAGAAAGACCTGAAGCACGGCCAGCTCTATAAGATGAAGGTGAAGTGGAACGGAGGCGAGGGCGAACGCATTCCGGCCTGGTGCCGCCGCGTCGTTCAGGACGAGCAGACGAAAATCTTCTCCGCCCAGGTGTGGAATCCCGCCGTGCCCTATATCTGGAAGAAAGCCGGCTTTAAGCCAAAGAAGTCGCCCCTGCTCATCTATGAGTGCCATGTGGGCATGAGCCAGGACGCCGAGAAGGTGGGCACCTATAATGAATTCCGGGAGAATGTGTTGCCCCGCGTGGCTGCCGACGGCTACAACTGCATCCAGGTGATGGCCATTCAGGAGCATCCCTACTACGGCTCGTTTGGTTATCACGTTTCGTCGTTCTTTGCACCTTCGAGCCGCTTCGGCACGCCCGAGGAGCTGAAGGCCCTCATTGACGAGGCCCACCGGCTGGGCATCAGCGTCATCATGGACATTGTCCACTCGCACGCCGTGAAGAATGAGATCGAGGGCCTGGGCAATCTGGCTGGCGATCCTAACCAATTCTTCTATCCCGGCGAGCGCCATGAGCATCCGGCATGGGATTCGCTCTGCTTCGACTACGGCAAGGACGACGTGCTTCATTTTCTGCTCTCGAACTGCAAATACTGGCTTGAGGAATTCCGCTTCGATGGCTTCCGCTTTGACGGTGTCACCTCGATGCTTTATTATAGCCATGGTCTTGGCGAAGCGTTCGGTGGCTACGGCGACTACTTCAACGGCCATGAGGACGACAATGCCATCTGCTATCTGACCCTTGCCAACAGACTCATCCATGAGGTGAACCCCAATGCCATCACCATTGCTGAGGAGGTGAGCGGCATGCCCGGATTGGCCGCCAAGTTCGAGGACGGCGGCTTCGGCTTCGACTATCGCATGGCCATGAATATCCCCGACTATTGGATTAAGACCATCAAGGAACTGAAGGACGAGGACTGGAAGCCGAGCTCCATTTTCTGGGAGGTGAAGAACCGCCGGCCCGACGAGAAGACGATTTCATACTGCGAGAGCCACGACCAGGCACTCGTGGGCGACAAGACCATCATCTTCCGCCTCATTGACGCCGACATGTACTGGCACTTCGCCAAGAAAGACGTCAACGGTGTGGCCGAGCGCGGCATTGCCCTCCACAAGATGATCCGCCTCGTCACCCTGGCTGCCATCAACGGCGGCTACCTCAACTTCATGGGCAACGAGTTTGGACATCCCGAATGGATCGACTTCCCACGCGAAGGCAACGGCTGGAGCCACAAGTATGCCCGCCGCCAATGGAACCTCGTCGACAACCACGACCTCTGCTACCACTGGCTGGGCGACTTCGACCGCGAGATGCTGCGTGTCGTCAAGACGGTGCGCAATTTCCAGGACAAGCCTGTCGTGGAAATCTGGCATAACGATGGCGATCAGGTGCTGGCCTTCATGCGTGGCGACCTCATCTTTGTGTTTAACTTCTCGCCGACCCACTCGTTTGCCGATTATGGGTTCCTCGTCCCGACGGGCAGTTATGACGTCGTGCTGAACACGGATGCCAAGGCGTTCGGCGGCAACGGGCTGGCCGACGACTCCATCACTCACTTCACCAACTATGACCCGCTCTACGTGAAGGACCGCAAAGAGTGGCTCAAGCTCTACATTCCCGCCCGTTCGGCTGTGGTATTGAAGAAGAACTGATTAGCTGTATGCATGACTACGACCCGCATAAGAAGAATGGCACCATCACCGTACGTGTGATGTGTGCCATTGTCTTCATGGTCTTCACGTTTCTGTGGCTCTATGATTTCCAGGCCGACGTCCTGGCCATCGCTCAGCATGTGCTCAGTGGCGGACAGACGCACTACGACCGCACCATCGGGGCCGTCATTATCACGCTGGTGCTTCAGCTGTTGCAGCTGGGCGTCTACTCAGTCACCCGGCTTGCCCGCCGCACACATGCACTGACCTATCTGCCGTCGATGCTGCTGCTGACCGTCCTGAGCGACATTCCGCCCACCATCGACCAGCATTTCTCCTTCGGCGCATGGACATGGATCGTTCCACTCGTTCTTCTTGTCTGGGCGGTCATCGTATGGCTGGCGCGCCATGTGCTTCCTTTCGAGAACGACGACAAACAGCCGACGGGATTGTTCTCACGGCGCATGTGGCTCAATCTTCTGCAGATGGTCGTCATGATGCTGGTCGTGGCGCTGGTGGGCAATTCGAATTCCGTTTTCCACTTCTCTGCTCATGCAGAATCCTCATTGCTGAGGGGCGACGACTTGGAAGCCCTTAGGGTAGGGGAGCGCTCGCTCGAAACTGACGAGAACCTGACCATGCTCCGAATCTATGCCCTGGGGCGCCGTGGAGAACTTGGCGACCGGCTCTTCGACTATCCCATCGTTGGCACCAGTGCCGACATGCTGCCACTGAAGGGCAGTCATGCCCGTCTGCGCCTGCTGCCTGTCGACAGCATCTGGAAGTCTTTCGGAGCCCGTCCCGTCTACAGGGTCGAGGCACGTCAGTTCCTGCATGCCTTATCGGTTGACAGCGTTGCTCACCCAATGTATGCCGACTATATCCTCTGCGGGCAGCTCATCGACCGCGACCTCAATGCTTTTGCCAAGACTCTGCCCCAGTACTATCCGGACTCCCTGCCCATTCCGCGCTATTATCGCGAGGCCTTGGAGCTGCATGCGCTCCTGCCGCACGACACGCTCGCCCAGCCAGAACGCGGCACTTACCGGTTCTATTATTATAACTAAAGTTTCGGGGGTGCGGGTGTACGAAGGTACGGGGGTACAAGGATAGTTTCGGAGGTACGGAGGTGCGAAGGTACGGGGGTACGAGGATAGTT
>JAFTGI010000043.1 GCA_017458195.1 Prevotella sp. | reverse complement strand
AGGCCTGATGACATTAAATGTGCAGCGACCCGTCGACGAGAAGCACCTGAACTGTGGCGACTATCTGCGCGGCGCCGTCTGTGCCCTGCAGCAGCACTACCAGCTGAAGCAGGGGGTGCGCGGCATTGTGCAGGGCTCCATGCCCATCGGCGGCCTCAGCTCGTCGGCAGCGCTGCTCTGCGGCTTTGTCATGGCCATTGACAAGGTCAACCAGCTGGGGCTCACCCGCATGCAGATCATTGAATATGCCAGCCGTGCCGAGCGCAACTACGTGGGGTTGAACAACGGCATCCTCGACCAGGCCTGCGTCGTGCTCTGCGAGGCCGACAAACTGCTCTACCTCGACACCCGCACTTCCGAATACAAGCTGCTGCCCTTCGGTGACGGCCGCCAGCCGTTGCCCTTCAAGCTGGGCATCTTCTTCAGCGGCGTCACCCGCAAGCTGACTGGCACCGACTATAACCTGCGCGTTTCGGAATGCAAGACGGCCGCTTGGATCATGCAGGCCTATGAGAACGAGCCGCTGCGCGAACTGCAGGACACGCGGCTACGCGACGTCGACGAGGCGGTCTTCAAGAAGTACGAGAAGCAGATGCCTGAGCGCTTTGCCAAGCGTGCCCGCCATTTCTATTCGGAATGCGACCGTGTGGAGGATGGCGTCAAGGCCTGGCAGGAGGGCGACATCCGCAAGTTTGGCGAATACATCTTCCAGAGCTGCGAGAGCTCGATGAACAACTACGAGTGCGGCTCACCCGAGCTAATTGCGCTCTACAAGATCCTGCGCCAGACGGAAGGAGTCTACGGCGGACGATTCAGCGGCGCAGGCTTCAAGGGCGCCTGCATCGCGCTCGTCGATCCCGACAAGGAAGACATCATCCGCGAGACCGTCACACGCGAATACCTCAAGCAGTATCCGCAGTACCGCGACTCCTTCGAGCTTTTCTTCTGCGACCCTGCCAACGGCGTCGATTTCCTCTAATAAACTTAGCAAAATGAAGACCATCATCATAGCCGCAGGCTACGCCACCCGCCTGGGTGAACTTACGAAGAACTTTCCCAAACCTCTGCTGCAGATAGGCAGCACAACCATCCTCGACCGCATGCTCGACGACCTCGACACGATTGCAGACATTGACGAGCATATCGTGGTCACCAACCACAAGTTTGCCCACATCTTCAACGACTGGGCCGCCAAACGCCAGGGGAGCAAGCCCATCACCATCATCGACGACGGCACGGAGACCAACGACACCCGACTGGGCGCCGTCTGCGACCTGCTGCTGGCCATCGACCAGCAGACCATCGACGACGACATCCTCGTCGCCGCCGCCGACAATATCCTCTATTTCCGGTTCCAGGAGTTCGTCGACTTCGCCCGCGAGAAGCAGACGTCGTGCATCATGTGCCATGAGCAGCCCAGCATCGAGAAGCTTCAGCGCACCGGCGTCATCGTCGTCGACGAGCAGATGCGCGTGCTCAACATGGAGGAAAAGCCCCAGGAGCCCAAGAGCCATTGGGCCGTGCCGCCCTTCTATATCTACTTGAAGCAGGACCTGCCCCTCGTCCGCTCATCCGTCGACAATGGCTGCGGCAAGGACGCCCCGGGCAACCTGGCCCACTACATGGTCGACCGTACCACGATGCACGCCTGGCCCATGTCTGCCGGCCGCTTCGACATCGGCTCGCTCGATACCTACTACGAGGCCCAGCGCCTTTTCAGCTAATCCATTAGTACCGTATGTTGCGATATCATCGCAACTCAAAATAAAAGAATAATCATGCAGACCATCACACTCGAAAACAAAGCAATCCTTGTCACTGGCGCCGCCGGATTCATCGGCTCCAACCTCGTCAAGCGTTTGCTCAACGACACCCGGACCGCCACCATCATCGGCATCGACAACATGAACGACTACTACGACGTGTCGCTCAAGGAGTACCGGCAGAAGCAGCTTCAGGACACGCGCTTCATCTTCATACGCGGCGACATCGCCGACCGCCAGCTCATCGACCGCATCTTTGCCGAGCACAAGCCCGCCGTGGTCGTCAACCTGGCCGCCCAGGCCGGTGTGCGCTACAGCATCACCAACCCCGATGCCTATATTCAGTCGAACCTCATCGGCTTCTACAATATCCTTGAAGCCTGCCGTTATAATCCCGTGGAGCATCTCGTCTATGCCTCGTCGTCGAGCGTCTACGGTTCGAACAAGAAGGTGCCCTACTCCACCGACGACAAAGTAGATAATCCCGTTTCGCTCTATGCCGCCACGAAGAAGTCGAACGAGCTCCTGGCGCATGCCTACTCGAAGCTCTACAACATCCCCTCGACCGGCTTGCGCTTCTTCACCGTCTATGGCCCGGCGGGGCGTCCTGACATGGCCTACTTCGGCTTCACCAACAAGTTGCGCAAGGGTGAGACCATCCAAATCTTCAACTACGGCAACTGCAAGCGCGACTTCACCTATGTCGACGACATCGTCGAGGGCGTCGTCCGCATCATGCAGGGCGCTCCTGAGAAGAAAAACGGCGAGGACGGCCTGCCCCTGCCGCCATACAACGTCTACAATATCGGAAACTCATCGCCCGAGAACCTGCTCAATTTTGTTGACATCCTGCAGCAGGAGCTCATCCGCGCCGGTGTGCTGCCCGAGGACTACGACTTCGAGGCCCACAAGCAGCTGGTGCCGATGCAGCCCGGCGACGTGCCCGTCACCTTCGCCGACACCACGCCCCTCGAGCGCGACTATGGATTCCGTCCCTCCACGCCCCTGCGGCAAGGCCTTCGTGCCTTCGCCGAGTGGTACGTCGAGTTTTATAAATAATTCGGATCGGAATATCGAGAAAAAGCGGAATCCCGGAATACCGGAATCCCGGAATCCCGAGAAAAAAGGAAAAAACCAATGGAAGAAGGAAAGAAGGTCCTCATGGGCATGACCACAGCCGAACTGAAGGAGGTGGCCAGAAGCCTGGGTATGCCCGCCTTCACCGGTGGCCAGATAGCCCAGTGGCTTTACCAGAAGCACGTGACTACCATCGACGAGATGACCAACATCTCGCAGAAGAACCGCGCCCTGCTCAGCGAGCACTATGAGATCGGCGCCATGGCCCCCATCGACTGCCAGCGCTCTCAGGACGGCACCGTCAAATACCTCTTCCCCGTCCGCTGTTCCGTATGTTGCGATATTATCGCAACAAACACGACAACCCCAACAACCCCAACAGCCCCCACCCGCTTCGTCGAGACCGTCTTCATCCCCGAAAGGCGGGTAGGCGCGTCAGCGGAAAGTGACGACCGCGCCACGCTCTGCGTCTCATCGCAGGTGGGCTGCAAGATGAACTGTCTTTTCTGTCAGACAGGCAAGCAGGGCTTCGACGGCAACCTGACGGCCGCCGACATCCTAAACCAGATCTACGCCTTGCCAGAAAGCGACCAGCTGACGAACATCGTCTTCATGGGCCAGGGCGAACCGATGGACAATCTCGACGCCGTGCTCCGCGCCACCGAAATCATGACAGCCCCTGACGGCTACGCGTGGAGCCCCAAGCGCATCACGGTCAGCAGCGTCGGCATCCGCTCGAAGCTGAAGCGATTCCTTGACGAGAGCCAGTGCCACGTGGCCATCTCGATGCACTCGCCTCTGCCTGAGCAGCGTTCACGGCTGATGCCGGCCGAACGGGCCATGTCAATCGTCGAAGTGGTTGACCTGCTGAAACAATACGACTTCACACATCAGCGTCGCTGCTCATTCGAATACATCTGCTTCGGCGGCCTCAACGACTCGCTGATGCACGCCCGTGAGATTGTCAAGCTGGTGCAGGGACTGGAATGCCGCGTCAACCTGATCCGCTTCCACCCCATCCCCGATGTCGACCTGCCGGCCGCCGACGAAGGACGCATGGAGCAATTCCGCGACTACCTGACCCATCACGGCGTCTTCACCACCATACGCGCCAGCCGTGGTCAGGACATCTATGCAGCCTGCGGACTCCTCTCCACAGCAAAAAAATCACAGTGACACTCAATCAAACCCAACAATAAAGAACAATGGAACAAGAAAAAAAAGTACGCGTAGCCATCACCCAAGGCGATACTAACGGCGTGGGCTACGAAGTGATATTCAAGGCGTTTGAAGATCCCGCCATGCTTGAGCTATGCACCCCCATCATCTATGGTTCGCCCAAGGCTGCAGCCTATCATGCCAAGGCACTGGGCCTTGACATGCAACTGGCCATCATCAAGAATGCCGGTGAGGCCCAGGACGGGCGCCTCAACCTGCTCGCAGTCATCGAGGAAGAAGTGAAGATTGACCTCGGCGAACCGACTCCCGAAAGCAGCGAGGCAGCCCAGAAGGCCATCGACCGCGCCATCGACGACTACAAGAACGGAGCCTTCGACGCCTTAGTGACAGCTCCGGTCAGCAAAAACACGATCAAGGGATTCAATGGCCACACCAACTACCTGGAGCGCCGCATGAACGACGGACAGCAGGGGCTGACCATCCTGACTAACGAAGACTTGCGCGTGGCCCTCGTGACCAACAATGTTGCCATCAAGGACGTGGCAGAAGCCATCACGAAGCAGAAGATCGTCGAGAAAGCCACCATCTTCCAGAAAGCCCTGCGCCGCGACTTCCGCATCTCGAGCCCCCGCATTGCCGTGCTCGCACTGAATCCGCGTTGCGGAGAGGACGGTGTGCTGGGCGATGAGGAACAGGAGATTATCAAGCCCGCCGTTGACGAGCTTGTCGCTCAGGGCATTCAGGCCTTCGGACCCTATGCTGCCGACGATTTCTTCGGCACCTACTCCTACTACCGCTTCGACGGCGTCCTGGCCATGTATCACGATCAGGGACAGACGCCCTTCAAGGCTCTGACAACGGAAAGCGGCGTGCGCTTCACCGCCGGACTGTCCATCGTCCGCACGGCTCCGGCCCACGGTCCCATCTTCAATCAAGCTGGCCGCAACCTGACCGACGCCGGGTCGATGCGCAATGCCATCTACACGGCTATCGACATCGTGCGCAACCGTCAGAACTTCGACGAGCCGCTGCAGAATCCGCTTCCCAAGCTCTACCACGAAAAGCGCGACGAGAGCGAGAAAGTCAGATTCCGTGCCCCTGGCGAAGGCCGTGGTCAACATCGTCCCAACGAGGGCCGTCAGCAAGAGGCTGCCCAAGAACAAAAACCCGAAACTGTGTGAAAAAGAAATATCAGAACGGATTCTTCATCTTCGGTCTCGTCGTGCTCGTCATCATGCTGACGCAGCTCGACTTCGCCGAAGTGTGGAATGGCGTCACCCGCGCCGGCTATTGGTTTCTGGCCGTCGTGGCGCTTTGGTTCTTCCTTTATTTCTTCAACACCGCCGCTTGGTGGGTAATTATAAAAGCAAACAATCCCCCCTCCCTTGGGGAGGGGTCGGGGGTGGGCTTTCTCTGGCTCTACAAGATTACTATCTCTGGCTTCGCCCTCAACTATGCCACGCCTGGCGGACTGATGGGGGGCGAGCCCTATCGCATCATGGCCCTGTCGCCGAAGATCGGCACCGAACGGGCCACGGCCTCGGTCCTGCTCTACGTCATGACCCACATCTTCTCGCACTTCTGGTTCTGGCTGTTGGCCTGCGTGCTCTATGTCTGCACCCAGCACATGAACGTCTTCATGTCGACGCTCATCGCCTGCGTGGCCGCCTTCTGTCTGTTGGCCATCTGGTTTTTCCTCAAGGGCTATAAGAAAGGCATCGCGGCCAGCGGAATCAAGCTGCTGCGCCACATTCCCTTCATCAAGAAATGGGCCCGCCGATTCTTCGACGAGCACGCCGCACAGCTGGCCGAGATCGACCACCAGATTGCCGCCTTGCACAACCAGAACCCGCGCACCTTCGTCACGGCCGTCGGTCTCGAGCTGGCCTGCCGCATCGTCTCTGCACTCGAGATTTTCTTCATCCTGCTGGTCATTCTGCCCTCTGCCAACTACCTGCAGTGCATCCTTATCCTGGCCTTCACCTCCCTCTTTGCCAACATGCTGTTCTTCATCCCCTTGCAGCTTGGCGGCCGCGAGGGCGGTTTCCTCATGTCGGTCAACGGACTGGGCATGACGGCCTCGGCCGGCATCTTCGTCGCCCTGCTTGTCCGCCTGCGCGAACTCATCTGGACGGCCATCGGCCTGGCGCTCATCAAGTTTGACAAGAAAAAATGAGGGAGAAGAACGATGCTCACGCACCATTCTTCTCCCTATGGCATCTAAATATTTTAACGAGAGAGATTTAGATGTCCTATATAATTACTAACTTTCAGCCACTTTCCTTAGCTTCTCGGCCTCACGGAAGAACTTTCCAACCTTGAGGCTGTCCATGTCGAAGTTAAACTGATTCATCTTATCATTGAACTCATTCATCTTCTCATTGAAGTCATCCATGTCGAATTCGCCGAAATTGGGTGAAAAGACCCTTACCGACTTCTGCTTGCCGTGGCTGACAACAATGCTCAGTTCCACCTTCGGGTCGGGCTTCTGGCTGTCAATCTGCAGCGTATAGACCATGTGACTGTCGTCGGTGTCGAAGATGAGCGTCCACTCGCGGCCGCCCTTCTCAGATATTTCCTTCGTGGAGTTCTCAGCCTCCTTGGCGAAGGCCTGCTTCAGCTTCTCGGCATATTTGCCGTCCTTGCTCCGGAATTCATAGGTCTTCACCATTTTTACGATCTTCTTCGTCTTCGGATTGCGCGTGATCACCTTGCCAAGCTCCACGCCCTTCTGCTCCAGTTCATCAGCCACGCGGTCAATCTCGGCCTGCGCCATGACCATCGGGCAAGAGGCCATCAGTCCCATGAGGACAACTACGAATCTAAGTGTTTTCATAACTTCTGCTTTCTATTTTATATGATTGGTAAATCGTCATCGCCCTGCTGCTCACCGTTCAGCAGCCGCTCGATGCGCAGTTGCCGCTGCTCAGCTTCTGACAGCGCCTGCTTCAGCTCGGGCATAATCTTTCTTAGGTCGGTGATTTTCTTTCCGTCGCGAACAATATAGCTGCCCTCAAAGCGGGCCATCTGCTCTGCCTCCTTCCGGTTCTCGTAATAGACGGCTCCACAAGCGATGACCGCGACCAGCGAAGCAGCAACGGCCAGCCGCGGCCAGAGGCGCCGACTGCGAGCCCGCTCTGGCATGCCGTCGGCATACCAGCGGAACATCTCCCGGTACTTCCTGAGCGACTTTGCCACGTCGCCGCCCGCGAAATAGTCGTAAAGCATCTGCTCCTCGGCATTCGACGTGTCGCCGTCGAGAAAGCGCTCAATGAGTTGTCTGATCTGTTGTTCGTCCTGATTCATCATATTCTGAACATGTTTAGGATTCTACGTCGTGCTCGCGACAGGTTCTGGCGGACGGCCTCGGCCGAGCAGCCCGTCATGCTGGCAATCTCAGCCACCTCCAACCCGTCCATGTGCTTCATGCGGAGCACGGCCTGCTGGGCGTCAGGCAGTTGCCGGAGCAGTCGCTCCAGCCGTGCGGCCTCCTCTGCCGTGATGAATTCCGATTCGGGAGTCCTGTCACTTGGCAGTTCGGGCAGTTCGCCGTATGCAGGCCGTCGCAGGCGGTTCAGGCTCAGGCGTCTGACGATGACGATGGCCATCCCGTCAGCCGAATGGTATTCGCTGAGCTGTCCGCGCACCGACCACAGCTTCAGCACCGTCTCCTGGACGGCGTCCTCCGCCTCGTCGCCGTCGCCAATCAGCCGGACGGCCTCATCGACCAGCCGTGGCCTTAGCCTGCGAATCCATATTTCAAACTCCTGTCGCTCCATATTCTATTTATAATACACGCGAACGACAGGAATGTGACAACGGTTAACACTGTTTAACCATATCAGGAAAAAAGATGAATGTTTAATACTCAGCCAAATAGATTCAATTGCATGTCTTTTTTCTTAAGTGTCCAGTAATTATCACCTGACCTTTGGCCTATATCTTCCAGAACCTTCAATACCGTTTGGTTTTCTGGCGTCGTGCCATTCTTAAGTAGTGGCATCACATTGAAAATAATCTGGTCAAATGTAACTTTCTCGTTCGCTCTTTCCATTCTGACTAAGAAACTTTTCAAGAAATACCTGATACGCATATGCACATCTATGTGAGTAGCAAAGGCTTTGTTTTCACGTATCTGGTACTTATGTGTGGTAGCATCATAATCGAAGTTATTCCGCAGCAGGGGTGTTAAGTCAGTGTATTCTTTCTTTAGCAAATCGAGGAATCCCAGCTCAAGTCCTTTCACAATCAGCTCGTCGTTGATTTGTTCTATACTTGCGCCATCGTTATTTGCGATAACCCCTTCAATTGTTTGCATAACAACATCTGTTATCTCCATGCCGAGATGTGCCTTCATAATGGCCTTCGGAGAACGCACTTTCTTGAAATTGATGATAAGCTGACCACTGAGAACGGTAAACGGATTCTGTCTTTTCTTGAAACTCGATTGTCCATTCTTTTGAGGAACTGCTCCAACATATTCAAATCCGCATCTCTCCGCTGTGTCAATAATGAGATGCCAAAACTCAGGGTCTTTATGAGCAAACACAAAAGACATCCACCTATCGAACTTCAAAACACGATACATCTCACGTATGCTTTCTGCTATTAGTTTGTTGTAGTCCGTTTTTGATTTTTCATGTCCCCCGCCTTCTATGGCTTCGTTCTTGTAGTCATCTTCGGTCACATCCAAATCAAGCCAAGCATTCCACATAGCAGACAAGTCAAGATAGGCTATCTTTGCACCATATGGAGGGTCGGTATAAATGTAATCCACGCTCTCAGAAGGAATAAAGTTTAAATTAGTTGCCGATCCTTTGACTATTTGAAGATTGTCCTTCGTCTGTTCATTAATATAGTGTCGGATTTCTTTTTTTGCTTCCAACACTCTCTTGAGACGAATCTCGAAATATTTCATGACATCAAGTTCGACAGGCTCTTTTGCCAACCTATAGCGATAATATGCAAATGCACTTGCGTTACCTCTTCCCTCACTTCTGTTGGATGACTGGTGATAGGTAAGATTAATTTTCGTCAGCAACCCAGAAAACATAAGCATTAGCGTTTTCCTTACACTTTCATCACCTTCCTTCTGAATTAGATACTTCAAATAGCCAAGTTTTGCCTTTTGCTTATCGCTAAACAACAAGTCTGCAGTTGGCACATCTGCATCTTTTGTCAGTCTTATCGGCTTTGGCTGAGGGTATTTTTGTATCGCTACAGCAATATCTTCCGTTGTCTTGGGCTCGTGCTTCTTGTATTTAGCCTTTATTCTATCGAAGGCCGCTACCAGTTTTTGTTGCTCTACCATTTCTGTGAGTGCATCCACCATAAAAATGGCCATCGGGTTGATGTCTACGTTAATACCATGCCTGTTTGTGGCTAAAGCCTCTATAGCCGTGACACCGCTACCACCAAAAGGATCGAGCACCACATCACCAGGTTTTGTAAAATTCTTGATATAGGTTTGCACGATGTCCCAAGATTGCTTGGTAAAATAGCCATGTACGCCAAAGTGTCGTTTCGTAGCTTGCTTGTGAGTCTGCACCTCACTAGGCAGATTCCGCGTCAAATAGTCAAATTCCGTCTGTGAAGGAGACTCGTAGACCACCTGCTTCCCAAAATGGAAACTGCCGGGTGAGAGCAAAGCTTTCAGTTTATTGAAATAGAAATCGACCTCATCAAGCTGAAAAAACAGGAGGGGGACATTATCACCATCCGTTCGGAATAGCGCAAACTCAATGCCATTGCACAAAGCAAAGTAGTTGCTTCTAATCTCGGGGTGAACAGCATAGCTATACACCTGCCCTACGTAGTCTTCGTCAAGAATATTTTCTCTTGGGCCCTTTGCATCAAGCACCCATGCATAGCTGTTCTCAACCTTCATTGTGTAATCGGGAATCAAGCGTACTGCATATTTTTTATTTGAGCCTGTTTTAAGAAACGGATGAACGAGGTTTAGACTGCGCACAATACTCTCATGACCATACCCCAAATGTCGGAGTAATGACAGAATAATCTCTTCACGAACACTGTCTTCTTTGAATTCGTGATTGTTTTTGAGTTCTGAGAAATCTATGTTCCCAAACAGTTCTTCCTTAATAGTCTGCGACATACAGCAACTGATAGAATTAATCTGCAAAAGACTATCAATCGCAAACGCACAAAGAAAAGCGTGATGCCTCTTATGCGTTGAACTTTGGGGCATGCCCAGGAAAGGAAACCCCATCCACTTGATAAGACTGCATCACGCCAATAGGCGCGAATGCTTGGCTATATCAAGTAGAACATGGATGCATAATTCCTGCACCCCGCCATGTCTATTATCTCAAGGCGT
>JAFTGI010000018.1 GCA_017458195.1 Prevotella sp. | reverse complement strand
CGTCATCGTCCACTGGGCCAAGGACGCCCGGGAGTTCAACGAGATTGTCTACGGCATCCTGAAGCAGCACGACGTGAAGAAGATGGTGAAGTCGAAGTCGATGCTCACCGAGGAGTGCGAGATGAACCCCTACCTGGAGGAGCGCGGCATCGAGGTGGTCGAGACCGACCTCGGCGAGCGCATCATCCAGCTGAAGGGCCAGAAGCCGAGCCACATCGTCATGCCCGCCATCCACCTGAACCACGACGACGTGGGTGAGCTCTTTGAGGAAAAGGGCATCTCGAACGAGAAGGGCACCCACGACCCCACCTACCTGACCTACCGTGCGCGCCTCTCCCTGCGCAATGAGTTCCTGACGGCCGACGCCGGCATGACGGGCGCCAACTTCGGCATCGCCGAGACGGGCGACATCGTCGTCTGCACCAACGAGGGCAACGCCGACATGTCGACCTCGTGCCCCAAGCTGCACATCGCCGCCATCGGACTGGAGAAGGTCATCCCCAACTACGAATGCCTGGCCGTCTTCCAGCGCATGCTCTGCCGCGCCGGCACGGGCCAGCCAACGACGACCTACACCTCGCACTTCCGCAAGGCCCGCCCGACGGCCCACGAGATGCACATCGTGCTCGTCGACAACGGCCGCTCGGAGTGGATCGGCAATCCCGAGCACTGGGAGGTGCTGAAGTGCATCCGCTGCGGCTCGTGCATGAACACGTGTCCCGTCTACCGTCGCTCCGGCGGCTATTCGTACAGCTACTTCATCCCCGGCCCCGTGGGCATCAACCTCGGCATGCTGCGCGACGTGAAGAAGCACTCGGGCAACGTCTCCGCCTGCACGCTCTGTCTGAGCTGTCAGACGGTCTGCCCCGTGAAGATCGACCTCGGCGACCAGGTCTACAAGTGGCGCCAGCAGCTCGACTCCTTCGGCACGGCCAATCCCGAGAAGAAACTGATGTGCCGCGGCATGGACGTCCTCTTTGGTTCGTCGACCATCTACAAGGCCGCCACGGCCGTGTCGCCCCTGGCCAACATCATCCCGCCGTTCCTGATGAACATGAAGCTGAATCCCTGGGCCGAGGGCCACGAGATGATAAAGTTCCCCAAGAAACCGTTCCATGAGGTGATTAAGGGAATAGTGAAAAGTGAAAAGTGAATAATTTGCTACCGCTGCTATGTCTTATCTTCAACAGAACAGTTCGCCATTGACGAGGAAGAGCTATCTTTTCGCTATTAGGATTGTACGAATGGTTAAGTTCATACAATGCAATCCCAAAGAATTCAGTATGCTCAACCAAGTGTTCCGTTCAGGAACAGCGATTGGTGCACTGGTTAGTGAAGCGGCATACGCACAAAGCCCAGCAGATTTCATCAACAAACTTCACATCTCACTGAAAGAATGTAATGAGACCCTCTACTGGCTCAGTATTCTTAGAGATACTGAATATATTAGTGAAGAGGAATTCAAGAGTATGGCCAACGATTGCCAAGAGATTCTTGCTTTGCTGATTTCCTCAATTAAAACAACGAAGAAAAACAATGAAAATAAGTGAAGAACTGAAAGCGGAAGCAAATTTTTCACTTTTCACTATTCACTTTTACCTTAGCTTATGAGCAACAAAGAAGATATCCTGAAGAAATATCGGGCAAACGTGCGCGAGAAGTTCGACATGCCCGACCTGAGCGACATCCGCGCCATCACCTATCCGGACCCGCTGGCACAGTTCATCTCGATGAGCCAGAGCGTGGGCGGACAGGTCATCGAGGTGGGCGGACGCGACATCAACGAGCTCATCCGCGAGTTCTATCCCGATGCCAAGGAGATTGCATCGAACCTGCCCGAGGTGACCATCGCCACGCGCAATCCTGACACCGTCGGCCGCGCCCGCGACCTGAACGGCACCGACGTGGGCATCATCCGCGGCGTCTTCGGCGTGGCTGAGAACGGCTGCATCTGGATTCCGCAGACGATGAAGGAGAAGGCCGTCTGCTTCATCTCCGAGAACCTGGTCATCCTGCTGCCCAAGTCGCAGATTGTCAACAACATGCACGAGGCCTACCGCCGCGTGGAGTTCAACGACTACGGCTACGGCACGTTCATCAGCGGCCCGTCGAAGACGGCCGACATTGCCCAGGTGCTCGTCATGGGTGCCCAGGCGGCCCGCTCGGTGACGGTGTTCCTCACCGAGGAATGAGAAATGAGAAATAAGAAATGAGAAATTTGCTCGCTACCTTCGGCTTGTTGCTTATCAGTACAGCAGCCACAGCACAGGGAGGCGACGTCTACGAGCGGTCGGATGGTTACCAGTGGCCATCCGAACCGCTCGTTGTCGATAAGCTCCACCGCTGGCAGGACCTCAAGTTCGGGGTGCTCATCCATTGGGGACTCTATGCCCAGGCCGGCATCGTCGAGTCGTGGTCCATCGCCTGCGAGAGCTGGATCCGCCGCGACACCACGCAGACCTATGAGCAGTATAAGCAGTGGTACTGGGGACTGGCCGACGAGTTCTGCCCCACCCGCTTCGACCCCGCGCAGTGGGCCGACGCCTGCCGGCGAGCCGGCATGCGCTACGTGCTGTTCACGACGAAGCATCACGACGGCTTCTGCCTTTGGGACAGCCGCGAGACCGACTTTACCGTTGCCCGCCACGCCTTCCGCGACGACCCGCGGCGCGACGTTGCCCGCCACGTGTTCGATGCCTTCCGCGAGCGTCAGTTCATGACCGGCGCCTACTTCTCGAAGCCCGACTGGCACTCGCAGCTCTACTGGTGGGACGTCTATCCCAACCGCGGGCGCAACACGACCTACGACACCCGCGAGTATCCCTGGCGCTGGCAGCAGTTCACCACGTTCACCCACCGGCAGGTGCGCGAACTCATGACGGGCTACGGCCCGCTCGACATTCTCTGGCTCGACGGCGGATGGGTCTATCCCGAGAACCATCAGGACATCGACATGCCCGGCCTGGCCGCGATGGCCCGACAACTGCAACCCGGCCTCATCATCGTCGACCGCACCATCCGCGGCCCCTACGAGAACTATCAGACGCCCGAGCGCACCATCCCCGACCGTCAGCTGCAGCACCCCTGGGAGAGCTGCATCCCCCTGAGCGACGACTGGGGCTACGTCCGGCGACCCCGCTGGAAGTCGGCCGAGCGCGTGGTCGGCACGCTCATCGAGATTGTGGCCAAGGGCGGCAACATGGTGCTCGGCGTGGGCCCCACGCCCGAGGGTCTGCTCCAGCCGGAGGTGACGGAGCGGCTCGACTCGATCGGCCAGTGGCTCAAGGCTAACGGCCGTGCCATCTACGGCACCCGCCCCACCCCACACTATCAGGAGGGCGACAACCTTTTCTTCACCCAGAGTCAGGACGGCCGCACCGTCTACGCCCTCTACCGTCACCCTGAGGGCCAGCCCATGCCCACGGAACTCTCGTGGACGCAGAACCTGCCCGCCCGCGGCGCCCGCCTGCGCCTCGTCGCCACTGGTCAGAAACTGAAGCATCGCGTAGATGCCGACGGCCGGCTGACCGTCACACTGCCCAAGGGGCTCCCCCGCCAGTCGCTGGCCATCGAGTTCGCGATGCCCGCAAAAATGCAATGAACTTTCTACTACGAATTGTGCGAATTATACGAATTTCGTAGGGTAATTCTTGTGTCTTGGTGATTATTTGTTTTTAGAACAGTTCGCTGAGCACGTCGGGGGAGCGCAGTTCGGGCATCTGCGGCAGGTGGAGCCGATAATAGAGTAGCAGGATTTCGAGGATGCGCCGGCGCTGGAGGCGCGACAGTCGGAAGAGGTGCATCGTGGCGAAGTCCATGCGCATCAGCAGGCGGATATGGTCGGCCTCCTGCGGCATCAGGAAGTCGCGGTGTAGGGGCGGCTGCGGCGTGAAGACACTCTGCCGCAGGTCGAAGTAGCAATCGGGCTCATGGTTCTCCAGGTTAGGATAGAAACCCAGGAACCGGCTCAGGCGCATGAGGAAGACAAGATGGAAGTTGGCATAGCCGACGTCGGCCCCGTCGAGCCACTCGAGGGCCGTGCGCACATAGTCGAACAGGGCCACGTCGCGCTGTTCGCCGCGCAGGGCGTGATAGAGGAACTCCGCCGTGAACAGGCCGATGGCCAGCTTCGCCGGATCGTTGAGCAGCCGCGGCAGGGGGACGAGCAGCGTCGCGTCGGTCAGCTTCTGCAGCGACAGCTGCGGCCTGACGTCGGCCTCTATATATAATAAGGTGAGGGGCTGCAGCAACTGCTTGCCGACGCGTGCCCGCTGCGACTTCGGCATGGGCACGGCGAACGACAGCCACCCATGCTCGCGGGTGAACATGTCGACAATCACCTTCTGCTCGCCATACTTCAGGGCGTGCAGCACGACGGCCTCAGTCTTCTGTAGCATTGTCCGCTTTTGTCTTCCCTTTCAGTTGTTTGAGATAGTTGCCGAGGGTGTCGCCAAATTCGTCCTTGAAGCACTTGCGGAAGTAGCTTGGCGTCTGCATGCCCACCATGAAGGCCACCTCGCTGACGGTGTAGCGTCCCTCGGCGAGCAGTCGCTCGGCATAGTGAATCTTATACTTGCGCACGTATTCGTTGCTTGAGATGCCGGTCAGCGACTTCATCTTCCGATAGAGCGTGCTCTGGCTGACGCAGGCCCCGTTGGCCAGATAGGCCACGTCGATCTGGTCGCTGCTGATGCGGTCCTCGATGAGCCGGTTGATGGTGCTGAGGAACTGCTGGTCGAGCTCGCCCAGCGACGCCTGCATCGCGGTCTTCTTCCGCTCCTGCTCCTCAGCCTGCCGGCCCATGGACTGCGACAGTCGCTCCCATTGCTCCTGAAGGTTGCGGATGTGGCGGCGGCTGCGAATGGCACTGTAAACGGCATAGACCAGAAGCAGAAGGGCCATGGCATAGAGCGCATAGGCCCACCACGCGCGCCACCAAGGGGGAGCGATGGTGAAGGCCAGAAGCAACTGCGGCTCGCCCCATGCCTGGTTGGTCAGTCGGCTGTGCACCAGCAGCCGATAGCTGCCGGCAGGCAGGTTGTGGAGCATCAGGTTCTCGTCGGTCGTCGTCATCCAGTAGTCGGTCAGCCCCTCTATCAGGTAGGCATACTGTGTCGCGCCCGTCAGCGCATAGTTGCGCGTGCCGAGCAGCAGCCGCAGGTTGTTTTCATTATAGCGCAGGCGCAGCTTCGCCTGCGATGGCATCTGGACGAGGCTGTCGCCGTGGGCCGTCAGCACCCATGCGGCAGCCATATAGACCTCGGGAGCCGGGCGCTGCCGGAGCACCTGACCGGGGCTGAACGAGCAGAGACCGTTGGTCGATCCGAAGTAGAGCGTGCTGTCGTCACGTGCGACAGAGGCGGGACAGAAGTCGCCGTCGGGCACGTGGTCGTGATAGGTGAAGTTCTGGAAGGTCTGCTGTCCGTGCTGCAGACAGCTGATGCCCTTGCAGGTACTGGCCCACAGGTTTCCGTGGCCGTCGTCGCAGAGCGCCCTGATGTGCAGATTGTTGAGGCCCGACTCCCAGCCGTAGACCCTGAAGCTGTCGGGCGAGAAGGCGCAGACGAGGCCGTCGGCGGTTGCAGCCCATACCTGTCCGTCGCCGTCGGTGAGCAACTGGTTGATGATGTTCGAGGGGAATTCTGTCGACGTGTCTATCAGTGCCGTCCGCTTCATGTCAGCGGAATAGACTTCGATGCCGCCGCCATAGGTGCCCACCCATCGGCGGCCCTGCCGGTCGACGGTGACGCATCGTGTCAGGGGGCTCCTGGTCTCGACGTGGGCATGCGTCTGCAGTGAGTTCTTGTCAATGGCATAGAGGCCCGTCGACGTGCACACCCACATCAGCCGGCCGTCGCTGCACTCACGCAGGCTGCGCACATCCTCCTGCTGCAGCAGATGCTGAATGCGGCTGCCGTCGTCGGTCAGGTAGATGCCGTCCTCATAGCAGCCGATCCACAGCCGCCCCTCGCGGTCCTGCGCGATGGTTTGGACAGAAGTGCCTGCCAGACGGTGGCCTATGCGCTGTCCGTCGGCCGAGAAGATATTGACGCCGTCGCCGTCGGTGCCCACCCAGAGGCGCCCTTGTCGGTCGCGGCAGACCGACATCGCCACCTTGTTGGTCAGCCCCGCCGTCGGCGCATGAGCCTCCTTGCGGAGTTGCTGGAACAAGGGCTGGTGACGGGTCAGGAAGTTGACGCCGCCACCATAGACGCCAGCCCAGATGTTGCCATAACCGTCCTCCATGAGGCATCGGAAACTGTTGCCCGACAGTTCGCCGGGGCCGCCGTCGCCCTGGATATAGCTGTATGTGCCCACGCCGTCGGCGGCGCTGGGCGTCATGATGACGATACCCTGCCACTCGGTAGCCAGCCAGAGCCGGCCGTCGCTCATTTCCCGGATGCTGAAGATGCGGTTGTCCAGCCGCCCCCCGTCGTCATAGCTAACGAAGGACGACGTCGCCGGGTCGTAGCGGCAGAGCCCGTGGTTGGTGCCCACCCACAGGCGGCCACGGCTGTCGCACAACATGCTGTGGACGGCATTGCCCGCCAGCGACGTGCGGTCGGCGGGATCGGGAAGGAACCGACGGGCCTTTCGTGTTCTCAGGTCAACCACGGAGAGACCGTCCTCGGCATGACCTATCAGCAGATGGCCGTCGCGGTCCTCTACGGCACAGAGGTTACGGCTGGCTGTCAGCCCCTCGACGGTCTCCGGGTTCCAATGCTCGAAGGTGCCGGCCGACTGGTCCATCCGTTCGACACCCCGCCAGAAGGTGCACACCCAGAGGCGGCCGTCGCTGGCCGGACTGAGCGAGGTGATGTCGTCGGTGGCCAGCGAGCAGGAATCGTCGTCGTTGTGGACAAAGGTCGTGAAGGTGCCGCGCTCGTAGTCGTAGGCGCACAGCCCGTCGTGCTGGGTGCCTATCCAGAGAATATGGTCGCGAGGATCGTCAAGCAGGCAGTTGAGCGCGTTGCCCGCGATGGACGACGCCGCATGGCCGTCCTTCAGGAAGGTCTGCAGCGAGCGCCCCTGCAGGCGGTTAAGGCCCTCCTCGGTGGCTATCCAGATGCGCCCCTGCTTGTCGGTGGTCATGTCAGTGACATAGCTGCTCGACAGTCCTTGTCCCTTTCCGAGGACAGAAATGCTGAAGGGCTGGGCAGACAGCCATGCACAGGACCATAGCGACAGACAGACAGTTAACAAGTAGTTTCTCATCATGGTGCAAAAATACTAAAAAAGTTTAGACCCGCCAAAACATTTCCAGCTTTTTTGCAGACGCCACAAATCATTCAAAAAGGCGCAACAAATCATTCATTGACCGATTACAAGCCCTCTTTGAGGGATTTATGGATGCCTTTCCGCCCAAAAACAATTAATTTTGTGGGCCAAATAGCCTGAAATTATATGTCTACGAACACCATGCGACGCATCATTAGGTTTTGTATAGTTAGTTTCTTCTGCGGTTGGCTTTGGCCTGGCTTGGTTAGTGGCCAGACCATCGACCTCAGTGGCCGATGGACGGCATCATTCGATGGTGCCGTCCACACGTTGTCCCTCCCCGGCACGCTCGACGATGCCGGGCTGGGCACACCCAACACGCTCACGCCGCAACTGCAGAAACCCCAGTTGTCGCGACTGACGCGCCGCCACTCGTTCGTCGGCGAGGTACGCTATGAGCGCACCGTCGACATTCCTGCGACGATGGCCCGGCAGCCGCTGGAGCTGAGGCTGGAGCGCGTGATGTGGCGCAGCCGTCTGCTCATCGACGGCCACGACGTCGGTCAGACTCAGGCCAGCCTCGTCGCTCCCCACCGCTACTTGATTCCCGACGGACTCGAGGCCGGTCAGCATAGGCTGACCCTCGTCATCGACAACCGCCAGCAATACGACAACTCGGTCGACATGCTGGCCCATGCCTACACTAACGACACTCAGATCATGTGGAACGGTGTGCTCGGCGACATGACGCTGCGGGCACTGCCTGCCGTCTATATTAATAATGTGAACGTCTATCCCGATGTGGAGCATTCCAAGGTGCGCGTCGTCATCGACCTCAATCAGCCGGCTGCGGTCGACGTGAGACTGAGCATCGGCGAACAGCCGGCACAGACCTTCCGCACCAGCGGACAGCAGACCGGGTTCTGGTTAGACATTCCCCAGCCCCGCCTGTGGAACGAGCTGCAGCCGGCACTCTACCGCCTGCGCGCCGACATCGGCAGCGACGTCCGCGAGGTGACCTTCGGCATGCGCCAGATCAGCACCGACGGCCGCCGTCTGCTCGTCAATGGTCAGCCCGTCTTCCTGCGCGGCACGCTGGAGTGCTGCGTCTTCCCTCTGACCGGCACGCCGCCCACCGATGAGCGCGGCTGGATGAAGACCATCGAGACGGCCCGCCAGTGGGGCCTGAACCACCTGCGCTTCCATTCGTGGTGCCCGCCCGAGGCTGCCTTCCGCGTGGCCGACCGTCTGGGCATGTATCTGCAGGTGGAGCTGCCCATCTGGTCGCTGAAGGTTGGCAAGGATTCGGCCACGTCGGCTTTCCTTTACAGTGAGTTCCGGCAGATCATCGACAACTATGGCAACCATCCTTCGCTCTGCATCATCAGCTGCGGCAACGAGCTGCAGCCCGACTTCGACTTCCTCAACCGTCTGACGGCCTACATGCGGCAGCAGGATGCCCGCCATCTCTATGCCACCAGCAGCTTTACCTTCGAGAAAGGGCACGGCGGCCACCCGGAGCCTCAGGACCAGGTGTTCATCACCCAGTGGACCGACAACGGATGGGTGCGCGGGCAGGGCATCTTCGACGACCACATGCCCAACTTCCGCGAGGACTACCGCGAGGCGCTGGCAGGTGTCAGCGTGCCGCTGATTGCCCACGAGATAGGCCAGTACAGCGTCTATCCCCGCATCAGCGAGATCGAGAAGTACACCGGTGTGCTCGACCCGCTCAACTTCAAGGCCATCCGCCAGGATTTGCAGCAGAAGGGACTGCTCGCAAAAGCCGACCTTTACACCGAGGCTTCTGGCCGTCTGGCCGCCATTCTTTATAAAGAAGAGGTGGAGCGCGCCATGAAGACCGCCGGACAGAGCGGCATACAGCTGCTCGGCCTGCAGGACTTCCCCGGCCAGGGCACTGCCCTCGTGGGGTTGCTCGACGCTTTCTGGGACTCGAAAGGGCTTGTCGAACCCGGGCGCTTCCGTGAATTCTGTGCCCCCGTGGTGCCCCTGGCCCGCTACGACAAGGCTGTGTGGGATGCCTCAGAGACGCTGACGGCCGACATTGACGTAGCCAACTTCTCGGGCAGCGTCATTGCCGGCAAGCCGCTCCGCTGGCAGCTTACCGACGACCTGGGCCACGTCTACGCCGAGGGCACTTCGCCTAAGACGCCTATTGAGTGCGGGCGCAATGAAGGCATGCTGCACGTCAAGGCCAAGCTCAGCGACATAACCACAGCGACGAAGCTCCAGCTCATTGTCAGCATCGAGGGAACGCCCTATCGCAACCGCTGGAACCTATGGGTCTATCCCGCCACGCCACAGACCGACGACAACCGCCTGCTCGTCACGCAGAGCATCGACGAGGCCCTGCGCGCCTTGAAGAAAGGTCGGCTGGTGCTGTTCACTCCCCACATGGAACAGGTCAACGGACTGGAAGGAAAGTTCCTTCCCGTGTTCTGGAGCCCGGTCCACTTCCCCAAGCAGGCAGGCACCATGGGGCTACTCTGCCACCAAGACCACCCCGCCCTCGCGGCCTTCCCCACCGACATGAACAGCGACTGGCAGTGGTGGCGGCTGGTGAAGCGCAGCCGCGTCGTCGTGCTCGACAGCATCGCGCCCGTGGAGCCCATCGTCGAGAGCGTGGACAACTTCGTGCGCAACCGTCGGTTGGCACAGCTGTTCGAGGCCCGCGTGGGCAAGGGACGCCTCGTCTTCTCAGCCTTCGACCTGCCGTCGCTCGGCGACGCTCCCGAAGCCCGCTGGCTGCTCTACAGCCTGAAGCGCTACATGCTGAGTCCTGACTTCCAGCCGCGCCACGCCATCACCGAGGCCGACCTGCGCTCGCTCGTCCTCAGCACTTCAAGCGAGACCCACACCGAGGCCACCTCGATCTACGAATAACTAACAAAAACATACAACTTATAACCATTTTAACTACAAACTTCTATGACATTAAAAAGGAACATTTCCAAGAAAGCATGGCTCCTGATGGCCATGCTTCCTGCCATGACCGTAGGGTTGACATCCTGCGGTGATGACGATGAGACTTTTACCGTCGTCGACGGAGCGGCCCCGGTCGTCACACTCGACACCGACCACATCCAGACGGAGCCGGGACGACAGTTCACCATTGCAGGCGTGATCAAGGATGCTGACGGCATTCGCTCCATCGCCATGAAGAGCGAGGGCCTGCTGCTCGACAAGACCATCAACCTGCTCGAGCTCTACCCCGACTCGCTGTTCAAGGAGTATCGGCTGGCCTACAACTACACGTCGGAGAAGACATGGACCGACGACAGCTCGTTCCCCGTGGCCATCACGGTGACCGACGTGCTGGGCAACCAGACATCGGCTCAGATGACCGTCTCGGCCGACGGCGACTTCACCAGCCCCGTCTTTGCGTCGGCTCCCTCGCAGACGCTCACCGTGCTGGTGCAGAACCCCAAGCTGAAGCTCAATGCCACCGTCACCGACAACAAGAAGGTGAAGTATGTCAGCATCGCCTGCCCGGCCCTCAACATCAACGACCGCATCGAGGGCGGCAGCAACTCGCTGCAGGTGAAGCAGGTGTACGACCTGCCCGCCGTGAAGGCCGACTATGAGTTCACTCTGACGGCCTACGACATGATGGACAACACCGCCGTGACCACGACGACCATCAACGTCGACGAGATGCCCGACTTCGAGAAGATGTACCTGGCCGACGTCGCCAATGCCGCCGACCTGACCAGCGACCTCTATGGCGTGCCCATGCTCATCGACCACACCGGAGCCTACGAGTACACCGCCCACTACTATAACCAGAAGGCCGGCACACGCGTGCGCTTCATCCCGCAGACCACCGACTTCGAGCCCATCTGCTTCGGACTTGACCCCGAGGACAACTCGCTGCTGGCCAACAGTTCCGAGACGCAGGGCATTGAGCTGACCGAGGTGGCCTACTACGAGATTAAGCTCAACATCGTGACCAATGCCTACAGCGTGGCCACTTATGTGCCTACCACGGAGAAGCTGACCCTCAATGGAACGACCACCCGCGACTTCGGCGACGGCAGCGGCGACCAGCCCGAGCAGATCTGTCTGGCCGGCAGCGGCCTGCCCGGCACGCCCAGCTGGACAACCAATCAGAACAACGATGCCTTCATCCTCACGCAGGATGCTGCCAACCCCTATCTGCTCTATCGTGAGTTTGACCTGGAGCAGGGCACGGAGGTGTCGTTCACCATCTCGCAGACCCACTGGTGGGGCTGGTGGCCCGAGCCCTTCTGGCGTTTCGACGGCAGCGACGGCAACGAGAAGAACGTGCTCAACGGCGGCGACAACATGAAGGGCATGAAGGCTCCCGCCACCGGTCGCTATCGCTTCGAGTTCGACTACCACCTGCTGCGTTCGCGCATCATCCCCGTTAAGTAAATTGAAAATTGAAGATTGAACATTATGAAAAGATATATATTTGCAGTCTTGATTGCCATGCTCTCGCTGGCAGTCCATGCTCAAGAGATTACCGTTAAGGGACAAGTGATTTCGTCGGCCGACAATGAGCCTGTCATTGGCGCGACGGTGAAAGTGAAGGACGGCGGCACCGGCACGGTGACCGACTTCGATGGCAACTACACACTGAAGACCACAAGGAATGCCGTCCTCGTGTTCTCAGCCATCAGCTATAAGACCGTGGAGGAGGCCGTCGGAGGCCGTCAGGTCATCAACATCGTCATGGACGAGGAGACCAACGACCTCAACGAGGTGGTGGTCATCGGCTATGGTGTGGCCAAGAAAGGCGACCTGACCAGCTCTATCTCAGCCATCAAGGGCGACAAGCTCGAGAAACTGTCGACCGGCAACGTGATGAACGCCCTGCAGGGTCAGGTCAACGGTGTGCAGATCACCGGCGCCGGCGGCCCTGGCAGCACGCCCCGCGTCATCATCCGCGGTGTGTCGACCGTTAATGGTTCCGACCCGCTCTATGTGGTCGACGGCATGCCTGTCGGCACGAACATCAACTTTCTGAACCAGAACGACATCGAGTCGATGCAGGTGCTGAAGGATGCTTCCGCAGCTGCCATCTACGGTACACGAGGCTCCAACGGCGTCATCCTGGTGACCACGAAGAAGGGGGCACAGGGCGCCACGAAGTTCACGGCCTCGGCCAGCGTGGGCTTCCAGACGCTGTCGAAGCCCGAAATTGCCGACGCAGCCGAATATGCCAACGTCTACAACACCCGCTACACGAACGACAACCAGGTGTCGCCCTTCCATGGCGACGGCAATACTGACTGGTGGGACGAGACCATCAACTCGATGGCCCTGCAGCAGAACTACGACCTGGGCTTCTCAGGCGGCAACGACAAGCTGGTCTACTCGTCGAACATCGGCTACTATCGCCAGAACTCGCAGTATAAGACCGGTTACTGGCAGAAGTTGTCGGCCCGCTTCTCGATGGAGTACAACTTCAACAAGGTGGTCAAGGCCGGCATCGACCTGACGCCGCGCTATGAGAACTGGGACAACACCCCGTCGCTGATGGGCGCCATCATGGGCATGGATCCCACGACGCCGGTGATGCTGCCCGAGTCGCAGTGGATCAGCAACCCCTATAGCAACTATGCCCGTTCGAACAACAACCAGGAGTGGAACCCCGTGGCTTCGATGAAGCGCATGGATGCCGGCGCCGACCAGTATGCCCTGCTGGCCACGCCCTTCATCTCGATCACTCCCATCGAAGGCCTCACCTTCCGCTCGCAGTTTGGTCTGAACGCCCGCTTCCAGCTCAGCGACTCGTTCACCCCGACCTTCTTCATCGACAATCTGGAGAAGGCCGACCGCAACCAGGCCGACCGCACCATGGAGAACTGGGTGGACTGGAACTGGACCAACACGCTGACCTACATGCGCACCTTTGCCAACAAGCACAACCTGAACCTGATGGCCGGCTACACCATGGAGCGCTTCCAGGACTACTATCTGCGCGGCTATCGCTATGACATCCCCTCGAACACCGAGACCCTGCGCTACGTCAGTGCCGGTACGGCCGACGACTATGCCAACGGCTACAACACCTATACGTCGCTCATTTCCTACCTGGGCCGCGTGATGTATAACTACGCTGAGAAGTACTACCTGACCGCTTCCGTCCGCGTCGACGGCTCGTCGAAGTTTGCCAAGGGCAACAAGTACGCCACGTTCCCCGCCGTCTCGGCTGCATGGCGCATCACCGGCGAGGAGTTCATGAAGAACCAGAGCATCGTTGACGACCTCAAGCTGCGCCTCGGCTGGGGTAAGGTGGGCAACCAGAACATCGACAACTCGGCCTACCTGAGCTCCATCGGCACCATGCGCTACGTGCTGGGCGACCAGATCGTGGTGGGCTCGCAGGTGAGCGGCATCGGCAACCAGACCCTGAAGTGGGAGACCGTCGAGGACTACAACATCGGTATCGACGCCGCCTTCCTCGACAGCCGCCTGCGCCTCACGGCCGACTGGTTCCACAAGACCAGCCACGACATGCTCATGAAGAAGGACAACCTGCTGCTCTCAGGCTATCCCATGTGGAACGCCCAGATGTGGGAGAACGTCGGCGAAATGCGTGCCACGGGTTGGGAACTTGGTCTGAACTGGCAGGACCGCATCGCCGACTTCACCTACGGCGTCGGCCTGAACCTGTCGAGCGTGCGCAACAAGGCCGTCACCCTGAACGGTGACTACATCTACACCGGCTCGCACAACGGCGACTACATCATCCGCAACGAGGAGGGCAAACCCATCTCGCAGTTCTACGGCTACACCGTCGACGGCATCTTCCAGAACGCCACCGAGGTGCGCTCCTACACCAGCGAGCACGGCACGGCCATGCAGCCCAATGCCCAGCCCGGCGACTTCCGCTACAAGGACCTGAACCACGACGGCAAGATCGACGAGCAGGACAAGTCGTACATCGGCAACCCGTTCCCCGACCTGATGATGGGTCTCAACCTGAACGCCGCCTACAAGGACTTCGACTTCCTGGCACAGTTCTACGGCACCTTCGGCAACGACCTCTACAACCTGAACCGCGACCGCTACTTCGGCACCGACGGCGTCAACGTCATCAAGGGCACCTACGACAAGGCCTGGCGCACGGACAACACCGACACCGACGTGCCTCGTCTCTCGGTCAACGACGCCAACGGCAACCACAACAAGCCCTCGACCTTCTTCGTCGAGGACGGAAGCTACTTCCGCCTGAAGCTGCTGCAGATCGGCTACACGCTGCCCAAGAGCGTGCTGGGCGACAAGGTGAAGGCCCGCGTGTCGCTCTCGGCACAGAACCTCTTCACCATCACTGGCTATTCGGGCATGGATCCCGAGACGGCCGCCATGGGTGCAGTGACCGAGGCAGGCATCGACTGGTTTGGCTATCCCAACCCGCGCACCTTCCTGCTGGGCGTCAACCTTAATTTCTAAAGGTAAAAAAGTAAAAAAGTAAAAAAGTAAAAAGTTAAATAAGATAGCAATATGAAAACAAAGGTATTCAATAAGGTAAGGAATCTGGCGAAAGCGGTTTTGCCCTTTTACCTTTTTACCCTTTTACCTTTCATGACCGCCTGCTCCGACTTCCTCGACGAGCCTATCCTGGGTCAGCAGGACATGGAGAACTACTTTGTCACTGAGGAAGAGTGTGCCAACCAGGTGATCGGCTGCTATGCCTACCTGGCATGCGACGACTGGTGGCAGATCTACAAGCACTACGGACTGGTGGACATGTGCACCGACGACGAGTGGATGGGCAACACCACACAGGAGCCGGGCGACTATCTGCCCCTGTCGCACTACACGGGCAACACCGTCGAGGGCGGCAATGCCGTGCAGAACTTCTACCAGTATCGCTGGAAGGGCATCCTGCAGTGCAACATCGCCATTCAGAAGATTCCCGGACTGACCTTCAACGACGAGGCCTACAAGCAGCGCCTCATCGGCGAGGCCAAGTTCCTGCGCGCCTTCATGTACTTCGACCTGGTGCGCAACTTCGGCGGCATGCCGCTCGTCGAGGGCCTCATCATGCCGAACGAGCTGAGGGGCATCACACGCGCCTCGGCTGCCGACACCTATGCCTTCATCGAGCAGGACCTGATCGATGCCATCAAGGTGCTGCCCCGTCGCTCGCAGTATACCGCTGCCGACATGGGCCGCGCCACGCAGGGTGCCGCCCAGGGCCTGCTGGGCAAGGTCTACCTCTATCAGGAGAAGTACGCCGACGCCAAGACCCAGCTCGACGCCGTCATCCAGAGTGGCGAGTATGAGCTGCTCGACGACTTCTCGAAGGTGTGGAGCATGGACTACAACAACTGCAAGGAGGGACTCTTCGAGTTCCAGACCAACGACGACACCCGCTACGGCGTGGGCCAGCGCTTCTCGGTGGTCACCGGTTCGCGCGATGACTCGGGCTGGTCGTGGGGCCTGCCGACGAGCAACCTGGAGAAGGCCTTCAAGGATGCCGAGGACGACATCCGCCTGAAGTACACCATCATGAAGCACGGACAGACCGAGGTGCCCGGCGATCCCACGTGGACCGAGGACAACCCCTACGTCATCACCCCCTCGAAGCACAAGAGCGCCCGCTGCAACATGAAGCTCTATATCCCCATGGACCGCAGGCCGTCGCCCTACGATGCTGCCCACATCCCCCTGAACTACCGCGTGCTGCGCTATGCCGACGTGCTGCTGATGAAGGCCGAGGTGGAGAATGCACTGGGCAACGACGCTGACGCCCGCAAGGCCCTCAACCAGGTGCGCGACCGCGTCAACCTGGACGACGTGACCGCTTCGGGCAAGCAGCTGCGCGACGCCATCCGCCTGGAGCGCCGTCTGGAGCTGGCCCTCGAAGGCAACCGCCTGTTCGACCTGCGCCGCTGGAAGGACGACAACGGCAAGCCTGCCATCTGCAATGTCATGGGCCCCAACGGTTCGTTCGTGAAGTACAACCTCGAGGAGAGCACCGACGAGTATGAGCTGGGCAACGAGAAAGAAGCTCAGAACAAGGGCTACAACTTCGACGAGACCCGCGACCTGCTGTTCCCCATCCCCAACTCGGAGATCACCATGTCGAACGGCAGCATCAAGCAGAACCCCGGCTACAAGTAAGCTGTCGTGACAGCCGAAAAGAAGCTGGAAATGCAGCATTCCTGATTTTGTACATGGCCTGTGTACGTTTTGTACATCGGCCATGTACGAAACGTACACAGGCCATGTACAAAATGTGTACAAAATCCTATTAACCACAAAAAAACAACCAAATGAGGCGCATCTTTTCACTCCTGCTGCTCGCGGCCATGACGTCGCAAGCCGGCGCCCAGACGCTGCTGGCTGATTTTGAAGACCAGACGACCGGCAGCCTGAAGATCAACAAGGACTATACGGGCAGTCTGTTCACGACGAAGCCCCGCGTGATGGAGAACCCGGCCAAGTCGGGCCTGAACACGAGCAACTACTGCGTGGGAGCCCGAAACGTGGCCGATGCCGACTGGTGGAAGAACTTCCTGCTGCTCGAGCTGCAGGAGCCCGTCGTCATCAGCGACGAGAACCGCGTGCTCACCATGCTGGCCTATCGCGAGATTCAGCCCAAGGAGATGCGCATCGGATTCAACACCTACCAGGAGAGCGGACAACTCTACGAGGGCAAGCTCAGCCAGGACGCCACGTGGGAACGGCTGACCATTGACCTGGGCGAAAAGTTCTACGGCCAGACGCTGAGGTCGATCCAGATCATCCTGAGCTGCAACTGGAGCGACCCGCGGTCGGGATGGGGCGAGGCCACCTACTGCTTCGACGACATCACGCTGGGGGCGGGCGAGGCCCTGCCCAACGCCAAGGTGACCATCACGCCCTCGCAGACCTACCAGACGCTGGAGGACTTCGGCGCCAGCGACTGCTGGACGGTGAACTTCGTGGGCCGCTATTTCAGCGACACGCAGAAGCAAAACGCCGCCCGCTGGCTGTTCAGTCAGCAGACCGACAGTCAGGGCAACCCCGAGGGCATCGGTCTGTCGTGCTGGCGCGTCAACATCGGCGCCGGCTCAGCAGCCCAAGGCTCGGCCAGCAACATCGAGAACGAGACGCGGCGGGCCGAGTGCTTCCTGCAGGCCGACGGCACCTACGACTGGACGCAGCAGCAGGGGCAGCAGTGGTTCATGCAGCAGGCCAAGGACTATGGCGTCGACCACTTCCTGCTGTTCTCCATTTCGCCGCCTGTTTATTACACGAAGAGCGGCAAGGCCAACACCAACAACCAGAACATGTCGTGCAACCTGAAGGACGACTGCTACGACGACTTTGCCGAGTTCCTCGCCACCACCGCGCAGCACTTTGCCGGACAGGGATACCCCATCTCCTACATCGATCCCGTCAATGAGCCCCGCTTCGACTGGAAAAGCGGACAGGAGGGCTCGCCCTGGGAGAACGCCAACATTGCCACGCTGGCCCGCCAGCTGGACACGTCGATCAGGAGCCGCAACCTCGCCGTGAAGGTGCTTGTGCCCGAGGCCTCGTCGTGGGATCTGCTCTACGGGGGCAGCGGACGTGCCGCGAACCAGGTGGAGGCGTTCTTCAACAAGAGCAACACGTCGACCTACATCGGCGACCTGCAGACGGTGGAGCACGCCGTGGCCGGTCACAGCTACTGGACCTTTGGCAACAACAACGACCTGCAGAACGTTCGCCAGAACGTCTGGCAGGCGGCCAGCAAGTACAACCTGAAGGTCATGCAGACGGAGTGGTCGATGCTCGATGCCGAGCCGTCGACCTCGGCCGGATTCCCCGCCAGCTATGCCGCTGCCACGAAGATGGACATTGCCCTCTATATGGCGAAGCTCATCCACTGCGACCTCACTTTCGGCAACATGTCCTCATGGCACTACTGGACGGCCATGGACCAGGAGAAGTACGACCAGAAGAACCGCTTCTACCTCATCCGCATCAACGCCCAGGGCGACACGGGCGACGAGAGCTACGGCGACATCAAGAAGGGTGGCACGCTGACGGCCGACAAGAACCTGTGGGTGCTGGGCAACTACAGCCGCTTCATCCGGCCGGGCTATCGACGCGTGCTGACTGAGGGGGCCGACGAAATGAACGGCCTGCTGGGCTCGTCGTGGCTCTCGCCCGACGGCAAGACCGTCGTGACCGTGCTTGTCAACATGAGCCGTTCGGTCAGGAAGCTCGACGTCGCCCTCGACAACATCAAGGTGGAAGGCACCAGGGTCTACGTGACCGACAAGGACCGCAACCTGGAGTACGACCACAGCCTGACGGCGCCTGACGACCTGCAGATTCCCGCCCGCTCGGTGGTGACCGTCGTCATGCAGCTTGCGCAGTCGGCAGGCATCAGCCGCAACGTCGCCTCCAAGAGAAGCGACGGCAGGACATACTCGCTGGCAGGCCGCCGGACCAAGGCCCCCGCGAAGGGAGTCTATCTGCAGAACGGCAGGAAATACATCGCTCAGTAAGCCCACGGTGAAAATGAATTGAGAAGGCAAAAAGAATTTTTCTTGAAGAAAATTTGGTGGTTTGAGAAAAAAGCAGTACCTTTGCACCCGCTTTTGCATGAACTGAGTTAATTGTACATTGTTCATTATTCATTGTTCATTAGCAAAGCACGCGGGGTCCCTTCGTCTATCGGTTAGGACGAGAGATTTTCATTCTCTAAAGAGGAGTTCGACTCTCCTAGGGACTACAACGTTAAATCAGCCATCTGCGCAGTGATGCGCTACCGGTTCAGGCCGGGAAGCGGTGGCCGAGAGGCTTGTTGAATTGAAGATTGAAGATTGAAAATTGAAAATTGAAGATTGAAATCGACATTCAGCGGTCTCGCCCAGGGCAGCCGGCATAAGGCGCAAGACCCATAAGCTTTAGTATTATTAAACATTTAAAAAACAAAAAAATCAAATGGCAAACCACAAATCTTCGCTGAAGCGCATCCGCCAAGACAAAAAGAAGCAGCTTCACAACCACTATTATGCAAAGACCATGCGCAACGCCGTTCGCAAGCTGCGCGCCATGGAGAACAAGGACGAGGCAGTGGCTCTCTATCCGAAAGTTCAGAAGATGCTTGACAAGCTGGCCAAGACCAACATCATCCACAAGAACAAGGCCGCTAACCTGAAGTCAAGCCTCAGCAAGCACATCAACAAGCTGGGTTAAAGAACGTATCTGATTATATGACAGATAAATGCCGCGCTACGAAGCTGACGCTTCGCGGCGCGGTTCTTTTTTAACAAAAATGAACGGTCGGAACGTTAAAAAAAGAAGCGGGAAAATTCGTCGGTCTCGCTTTTTTTTTGTAACTTTGCAGCCTGTTTACGACATTAAAAAGAAAATGGCAGAAGAATTGAACGAAGGGCTCGGCAACGTCGGGCAGGAGGCTGAGAACTACTCAGCGAGCAACATACAGGTGCTCGAAGGTCTGGAGGCTGTGCGCAAGCGCCCGGCCATGTACATCGGCGACATCAGTGAGAAGGGTCTGCACCACTTGGTGAACGAGACCGTCGACAACTCTATAGACGAGGCCATGGCTGGCTTCTGTACGCACATTGAGGTGACCATCAACGAGGACAACTCGATCACCGTGCAGGACAACGGCCGCGGCATTCCCGTCGACGAACATGAGAAGATGCACAAGTCGGCCCTCGAGGTCGTCATGACCGTGCTCCACGCCGGCGGTAAGTTCGACAAGGGCTCCTACAAGGTGTCGGGCGGTCTGCACGGCGTCGGCGTCTCTTGCGTCAACGCCCTGTCGACCCACATGCTCTCACAGGTATTCCGCAACGGACATATCTATCAGCAGGAATACGAAAAGGGAAAGCCGCTCTACGACGTCAAGATCGTGGGCGACACCGACCTGACCGGCACGCGCCAGCAGTTCTGGCCCGACCCCACCATCTTCACCACCACGGAGTATAAGTACGACATCATCGCCAAGCGCATGCGCGAGCTGGCCTACCTGACCGCCGGCATCACCATCACGCTGAAGGACATGCGTCCAGACGAGGAGGGCCAGCTGAAGCAGGAGGTGTTCCACGCCAAGGACGGCCTGAAGGAGTTCGTGCGCTACGTGGACCGCCACCGCACGCACCTGTTCGACGACGTCATCTACCTGAAGACCGAGAAGCAGGGCACGCCCATCGAGGTGGCCGTGATGTACAATACGGACTACACGGAGAACATTCATTCCTACGTCAACAACATCAACACCATCGAGGGCGGCACCCACCTCGTGGGCTTCCGCATGGCGCTAACCCGCACGCTGAAGAAGTATGCCGACGCCGACCCGCAAATCTCGAAGCAAATCGAGAAGGCCAAGATTGAGATTGCCGGCGAGGACTTCCGCGAAGGTCTCACCGCCGTCATCAGCATCAAGGTGGCCGAACCGCAGTTTGAGGGTCAGACCAAGACCAAGCTGGGCAACTCGGAGGTGGCCGGTGCCGTGCAGCAAGCCGTCGGCGAAGCGCTGACCAACTATCTGGAGGAGCACCCGAAGGAGGCCAAGCTCATCTGCGAGAAAGTGGTGCTTGCCGCTACGGCCCGTATCGCCGCCCG
>JAFTGI010000017.1 GCA_017458195.1 Prevotella sp. | reverse complement strand
TCTTGGGCGCTCCGCCAGCAGGAATCTCCCTGACCAGCACACGGCTGCCGTCGCTGAACACCAGTTCGCCGCCAGCGCAACGCCCGCTGCCGCCCACCGTGCCATAGAGAGTGACGGCCTGAAGTTCCTGCTCTTCGTCCCAATCCAACTGCACCCAGGGAAAATCAATCTCGCCCCAGAACGTCATCTTGACGTCTGAGTGCCACTCGCCCTTGCCCGCCACGCGGATGATGCCATCGGTAAGACACGAGGCCGTCGCACTGCCCGACGAGACCGTGACATGCGCCCGAGGGGCTACATTGTAGGTGGTGGCCTGTGTGGTGGCCGTTTCCATGATAAAAATGAGGAAAAGGACTGAAAGGAGGCGTTTCATTTTGAGCGGTTGCTTAATTAGATTGCGAATTGATGAATAGTATTTCCCAAATGGAGGGTGGCGCAGAGGCTTTACGTACTTGCAAGCGTACCTGACGCGATGTGTAAGTATGGGGCAGACGGATGACCTTGCAGTCCCCCAGAGGTTCATCGCCAAGATAGATTGTTGTCCATTCCCCTTTATCATTAAGTACATCGATTGAGTATTGTTCAATGCGACCTGTACGATAGTTCGTGAAGTTATCTTCACCTACCTTCGTGTCCTGATACTCAAAGATAACCACACGGTCAAACGAACGCATCTGTCCCATGTCGAGCGTAAGGGTGGCTTTTGTTTCTTCTGATGCCCAACGGGTTTGCATCCCCCCATCGACGGCATGAGTAGCATCATAGTCGGACTGGTCTTGCCAGACGGAATTGGCAGTAGCCTTTGCTCTATATGACACTATCTGATCCATCGTCCGCTTGGGCAATGGCTGTCCTTGGCGCAAGCCTAAACGCTGTCCCAAACGGATGACGGCGTTGGCTTCGTGTTCACGGATACGGCCCTCTCGGTCGGGAGCAACATCTAAAACCAATGTATTCTGATTCATTGTAGTCCAATAGAACAGTTCCTCCAACTCATCCAATTCACGAACGGGCATGAGCTGGTCTTTTTGGAACCAGTTCCATGCCTTACTCAAGCAGATAGTATGCTCGAAAGGCATATAGTAACTGCGGTCTTTGTAGAGATATTGCTTGGCATCGTATAATGGAGCAATCTTCGGGTCCCATAGACGAAAGTCAACGGGAAAGAAACGTAGGTAGTGGCTGTTGTCTTCACGACAAGAGTCTGGCAGCACGCAGTCGTCCCATCCCCAGAGTTCCTCACCAGATTTGCTTGCAATGGTATGATTTACTCCCATTGCGCAATCAGGCTGCAGTCGCTTCACCAAACTATAGAGACGCGGCAATTGCCACTCACTGACGCCTTTGTCCCAAGCGCCATCAAGCCATAATTCGCAGACTGGGCCATATTGTGTCAGCAGTTCCGTGAGTTGATTCTCCATGAACTTGATGTATTCTGCAAAATTTCGGCCTGTATATGATGGTTCATGGCGATCCCAGAGCGAATAGTAAACAGCAAACTGGAGACCATATTTGCGGCATGCATCACTGACGGCTCGCACTACATCTGTTTTGCAGGGCGAAGAGGCTACATCATAGTCGGTATAATGACTATCCCACAGACAGAACCCATCATGGTGCTTGGTGACGAGCAGCACATAGCGGAAACCTGCATCATGAGCCACCCGCACCCATTGATCACAGTCCAAGGCCGTCGGTGCATAGGTGCTGGCCGGAGCAGAGCCGTCGCCCCATTCTATATTCAAGAAAGTGTTGGGGCCGAAATGGATGAACATGCCATAGCCACGGTCAATCAGTTGCTGCTGTACGACACTGGGCATAGTAGAGGGAACAATGGTTTGAGCCATTATTGTGTAATGACAACTAATGCAAAGGATGGTATAGAGAAATCGTTTCATGCTATCTTACAGTATAGTCAATGGTTTGCAGGTCACGGTTGTCACTACTTGTACCATAAAGCAACTGATAGCGACCAGGGAGGGAACGTATGGTGTTCGTCTGTGGGTCGAAGCGTTCAAAGACGCTGGCGGTGAGAGGAATCATGACGGTCTGTCGTTCTCCAGGACGGAGGGTGACGCGAGCAAACCCTTTCAGTGAACGGATGGGGCCTTCTGCATCATCGAGTGAGCGAACGTAAAGTTGCATCACCTCAGAGCCTTCGCGCAGTCCTGTGTTCGTTATAGGAATAAGAAGTTGGTTTTTCTTTATCTTTGCTTTGCCTATCTTGAATGTAGTATATGACAAGCCATAGCCGAAGGGGAAGAGGGGCTTACCTGTAAAGTAGCGGTAGGTGCGGTTCGCCATGCGGTAGTCCTCGAAGTCGGGCAGGTCGCTGACGCTGCGATAGAACGTGACGGGCAGTTTCCCGCTGGGATTATAGTCGCCAAAGAGCACGTCGGCCACGGCGCGCCCGCCCTGTTCACCGGCGTACCAGGCCTGGAGAATGGCGTCGCAAGTCTCGAGTTCGGGCTCCATGGCAATGGCCGAGCCGCTGCAGTTGACGAAAATGACACGCTTACCCATGCGATGAAGGGCGGCAAGCATCTGGCGCTGACGCTGAGGCAACTGGATGTCGTCGCGGTCGCCGCCACGGAAGCCGGGCTCGTTGACGCTCATCTCCTCGCCTTCAAGGCGCGAGGAGATGCCGCCGACGAAGACGACGGTCTCGGCGTCGCCGGGCACCTGCGCCAGTAGTTCCTCGTCGGTGAGCTCGCGGTAGCGGTTGATGTCGAACTTCAGTTCGGCTCCGCCTCCGCCCTGGAAGTAGTCAATCTGGATGCTATAGTCGCGGCCCTTCGTGACGTCGACCATCGGCCAGCAGTATTTGGTCGATTGCGTCTGCCATTCGTTGACCACGGTGTCGCCGTCGATGATGAGGCGGAAGCCGTCGTCGCCGGCAATGGCAAACTGCAGCTGTTCGGTCTCTTGGGCGTGGAAGGTGCCCTGTAGCCGGACGGAGAAATTCTCGCGACCCACGCCGCGGGCAATGAACCCGTCTTCATTGAGGTTGAAGTTCAGTGGTTTGGTGAAGACGCGGCTGGCCACGGGCGTGCCCTCCATGCGCGGGTTGTCCCAGATGTCGGCCGACAGCTGGCCAAGAGCGCTGAAGCGGTTCTCCGTGCGGACGTTCTTGCTGGCATAGCCGCAACCGTCGATGAACGTGACGTTCTCCCGGCCCACTTTCTCCTGAATTCCCTCGAGGATGGTCACCGTGTGAGCCGGTCGGCCGGAATAATTGCCCCAGAGCATCGTCGAGTCGTTGGCATTGGGGCCGAGCACGACGAGGCACCCGCGCGATAGAGGCAGTGCACCGTCGTTCTTCAGCAGCGTCATGGTCTCGTGAGCCATCTGCAGCGCCAGGTCGCGATGCTCCTGACTGTTGACGACCGACATGGGAATCGCATTCCACTGTGCCACGGAGTCAGGATCGAAGTCGCCAAGGGAGAAGCGGCCGCGGAGCACGCGGCGCAGACTCTCGTCGATGCGGGCCTCACTGATGAGCCCCAGGCTGACGGCCTCAGGCAGCGACGTGTAGCTGCCGCCGCAGTTGAGGTCGGTGCCGCCGGCGACGCCCCGGGCCGAGGCGTGCTCCACGTCGGGCTCTATGCCATGATGACCTTGCACCCAGATGTCGTTGATAGCATCGCAGTCACTCACCACCAGGCCTGTAAAGCCCCATTCGTCGCGCAGGATTGAGCGCAGCAGCCGCTGGTCGCTGCAGCAGGGCTCACCGTCGATGCTGTTGTAGGCGCACATCACCTCGCGGACGTCAGCCTCGGTCACCAAAGTCTTGAAGGCGGGCATATAGGTCTCCCAGAAATCGCGCTGTGGCAGGTCGTCGATGCTGATGCGGTGGCGGCTCCATTCAGGACCGCTGTGCACGGCAAAGTGCTTGGCGCAGGCGAGGGTCTTGTAGTAACCTCCCTTAGCCCCTTGCAATCCTTTCACGACGGCCACGCCCATGCGGCTGGTGAGGTAGGGGTCTTCGCCGTAGGTTTCCTGGCCGCGGCCCCAGCGCAGATCGCGGAAGATGTTGACGTTGGGTGTCCAGACAGAGACGCTCTGGAAGGTGTCGAACGTGCCCGACTGGGCTGCCTTGTTGTACTTGGCACGCTGTTCGGTGCTGGCGGCATCGAAGACTTTGTATAACAGTTCATCGTCGAACGAGGCGGCCATGCCGATGGGCTCCGGGAAGACCGTGGCAAAGCCCGAGAATCCGACGCCATGGAGCGCCTCGCCCCACCACTGAAACTGATGGATGCCCAGTCGGCTGACGGTGGGCGAATAGTGCATCAGCAACTGAGCCTTCTCCTCGATGGTCAGGCGGCTGACAAGGTCGTCGATGCGCTGCTCTGTCGTGAGGTGCGGGTTCTGGAAGGGGTAGGGCTGGGCGGTTGCTGCGGCAATGCCGCAGCTTACGAGGAAGGCGATGATGAGGATTTTCTTGAGGGGCATGGGGGGATGCTTGTTTTAATACGTGTCGGCAAGGGTGGTGATTTCGAGTTCCTTGCGGATCTGCTCAAGGGGCTTCGTAGTGCGGAGGATGACAGTGCGGCTCTGTTCGGGCAGCAGGTCGAAGTAGTTGTCCTCGAAGAAGTCAGTGATGCCTTTAGTTTTTAGATAAACGGCACGGGCGAAGACGTCGGTAGTGATCCTGACGGCAAAACCGTCAGGCACGGGTTCGTAGGCGACCGAGAGGCTTGGCTTCTGGTAGGCCATGTCCTTCTGGCGCAGGGGGTAGGCAATGTTGTAGTAGGAGCCCCCCTCGTTCCCCCCTTGGGGGGATGATGTCTCGAAGGTGATGTGGAAGAACACGTTCTCGGGCTGCTCGCCGCCGAGGATGTCCTGCAGGGGCAGGGTGTAGATGTGCTTTGCGTCGTTCTTGGGCAGGGTGAGCGTCTGCTTCTTGTCGTAGACAACGCGGCCGTCCATGGTCATGGTCTGCAGGCGCAGGGTGCCGCGGGCGGGGGTGCGGCGGTCGTTGACGAGCTTGATCTCGAGGACTTTTGCCGCGACACTGTCGCGGCCTACGGGGAAGGCGGATTGCATGGCCTTGGCGTTCTCCTCAGTGGGGAGGGCGGCAACCTGCTTTACGGGGGCCCCCGCCGGAGAACCGGCGGGCACGGTGGCCGTTATGCGGGGACTGACGAGGATGTCGTCGTAGGCCTTGCGGGTGACGTAGTGCAGGGCCTTCCAGCGGCCATAGTAGTCGCGGCTGCTCCACGAGGCTACGGGCCAGCAGTCGTTGAGCTGCCAGACTATCGAGCCCATGCAGTAGGGACGGTCGCGGCGGAAGGCTTCCATGCCCATCTTAACGGCATCGGCCTGAAGCACCTGACCGACGTAGAGGAAGCGCTTGAAGTCGGTCGGCACACGATAGTCGCGGCTCATATACTCCTCAATGCGGTGGTTGGCATAGGTGCCCGCGTTCTGGTGGGCCATCATCACCTCGCTGTATATATTATGGTCGCGCGGGTCGGGGTTATAGAGCAGGACGCTCTCGTACTCAGGGAACGACTGGAAACCGTATTCCGACTGGAAGCGCACATGATGGTCGAAGTAGGCCTCGATGGGCTCGCCGCCGTGCCAAACACCCCAGTAGTGGTCGTCGCCGTTGACGCCGTCGCTGGGCGTGTCCTCAAAGGCCCAGGGCGACGAGGGACGGTAGGCAGTGCCGCCGCCATAGTCGCGTACCACCTCGGGCAGCACCTCGTAGAAGATGCTGTGCTGCATGGCCCAGACGCGCTCGGCCTGACCACGCTCCTCGAAGTAGCGCTTCTTGCCGCCCCATCCGAACCAGACGTCCTGCTCCTCGTTGTTGCCGGTATAGACGGCCATGCAGGCATGGTTGCGCAGACGGCGGACGTTGTCGATGGCCTCATGACGTATATTGTCGAGGAAGGCCGAGTCGACCTCGTAGGTCTGGCAGGCGAACATGAAGTCCTGCCAGACGAGGATGCCCATCTCGTCGCAATAGCGATAGAAGGCGTCGTCCTCATAAATGCCGCCGCCCCAGACGCGGATGATGTTCATGTTGACGGCCGCTGCATCGGCGACGACCTTATGATAGACGCTGTCGGTGACGCGGGCGAGGAAGTTGTCGTTGGGAATCATGTTGGAGCCCTTTGCAAAGAGGGGCTCGCCGTTGAGCTCGAAGTAGAGATTGTGGCCGTACTGGTCCTTGTCGTTATGGAGCTTGAGGCTGCGGAGACCGAGGGGTGTTGCGACTGAATCGCAACACACAGTGGGGGCTTTGAGGGTGGTTTTCATCGCTGTGAGGTAGGGATCACCGAGCCCGTTGGTCCACCAGAGACGAGGGTTATTTAGTGTGTAGTCGAGGGTGACGGTGTTGAGGCCTTTCTCGAGGGCGACGGTCTTCGTGGCGGCCTTTTTGCTGTCGGCGGTGATGGTCAGCGTGGCTGACGGGACGGCGTCGTCGGATTCAATCTCGACGACGGTGCGCAGCTGGGCGCGGGCCTTGGTGACATCCTTCTGGATGTACCACACATCGGCGATGCGCGTGCCGCTCCACGTCTCGAGCACGACGGGCCGCCAGATGCCGAAGGTGACGAGCCGCGGGCCCCAGTCCCAGCCATACTCGAAACCGGCGGTGCGGGCGAAGGGCGAGATGGTCTTGTCGTAGAGACCGCCCATCTGCGAGTGGTCAGGGCCCGTGTTGTGGCGATAGGGCAGTGCGTCGAACTTCGGCACGTTGATCTTGACGGGGCTGTGGAAATAGACCTCCAGCAGGTTGTCGCCCTCCTTCATGATGCCGCGCACGTTGCAGCGCCACGTGCGGTGCATGTTGTCGGCCTCGAGGATGCGCTGGTGGTTCAGATAGACGTCGGCGTAGGTGTCAAGACCGTAGAAGATGATGGTCTGGTTGGCTTGGCTGAGCTCGTCGGCCGAGGGCTGGAAGTGGGTCTCGTACATCCAGTCCTCCTTGTCGACCCACTGCACGCTGCGCTCGTTCAGACGGAAGAACGGGTCGTCGATGATGCGCTCGCGCATCAGGTCGAGGTGAGTGTTGCCGGGCACCTGGGCGGGGTGCCATATCTCAGAGTTGCCCTGGCGGAAGCGCCATCCCTCGTGCAGTTGGCGCTCCGCAGCGTCAGTCGCTATAGTAGCAGTCATGGTCAGCAAGAGACCGCTGATGAAGGTTTTTAGTATTGTCATTTCTTAACAAGTTGTTTGGATAATTATTTAACTTACACTGTTTAGAGGAGCTTCACCGACTGCCCTGCCTTGATGTTGACAGTGCGCGTCGTATCGTTCAGACGGGCAGTCACGCTCACGTCGTTTTTGGCCCGCAGCACGGCCCGCACGACGCGGCCGTCCTTCCAGCTGAAGTCAGCCACGATGCCGCCACGGGCGCAGATGCCCTTGACCGAACCAGTTGGCCAAGCCTTGGGGAGGGCTGGGAGGAAGGTCAGCTCATAGTTCGTGATTTTTTGTTCATAGTTGACCCTACTCTGCAGCAGCATCTCGCAGACGCCGGCTACGGCAGCCTCAGTGGCATCGAACGAGAAGATGTCCTCCTGGGCACCGGCCACGCCAGCGGGCGAGACTGTCATGAGGTTCTCGCGCATAAAACCCGTATATAGGCCGATGAGACTTTCGTAGGCCTTGTCGCCGTTGTGCAGGCGGGCGTAGAAGTTGATGTTGTTGCCGCGCGTCCACTCCGTGTCCTCCCAGTTCGGGTGGCTGGTCTGGTTCTTCAGGAACGTCTCGCAGCCTCGGGCCAGTTCGGGCGTCGCGTCGGGCGTGATGTGGCCGTAAGGGTAGAGCGCCAGCAGATGCGAGGCATGGCGGTGCGACGGGTCCTCGCGGCCAACGTCGAGCAGCCATTCGGCCAGTTCGCCGTTCTGGCGCACGCGGTAGGGCGGCAACCGCTTGATGTCGCGCTCCAGCTGGGCGCGGAAGTCGTGGTCGATGTCAAGGATGCGGCTGGCCTCGATGCAGGCTTGATAGATCTCGCGGATGGTGGCCAGTTCGATGGTGGGCATCATCGAGAGCGAGTAGCCCCGGCCGTCGTCGCCGCGGAAGGCATTCTCCGGCGAGATGCTCGGTCCGGAGAGCAGCCAGCCCGTCTGCGGGTCCTCGACCATGTAGTCGACGAAGAACTGGGCGCACTCGCGCAGCAGTGGATAGCCCGTCTGGCGCAGGTAATCGCGGTCCTGCGTGAATTCATAGTGGGTCCACAGGTGCGAGCACATCCATGCGCCGGCCGTGACGTTGAGGGCCCAGTTGAGCGAGTTGCCCGGCGCCGTGTCGCCCCAGACGTTGTTGATCGTATGCGTCACCCATCCACCGCAGCCGTACATCTTGCGTGCCGTGTCGTGACCATATTTAGCCAGCAGGGCGATGTAGCCAAAGAGAGGCCTGTTCGTCTCGCTGAGGTTGGCAATGTTGGCGCTCCAGTAGTTCTGCTCGATGTTTACGTCGAGGTGGTAGTCGCACGTCCAGGGCATGTTGCAGGCCAGGTTGTCGTTCCAGATGCCCTGCAGGTTGGAGGGCAGCGGTGAGTTCTCGCGCGACGAGCTGATCTGCATGTAACGGCCGTACTGGAAGAACAGGGCGTCGAAGGCGGGGGTCGCCTGGCCCTTGTGGGCCTCGGCAAACATCTGGTCGGTGGTCGTAGCGGCCGAGGCGTTGGGGCCCAGGTCGATCTGCATGCGGCGGAAGAGTCGCTGATAGTCGGCGGTGTGGGTGCGCTTGAGCTGGTCGAACGACTTGCGGGCGGCCTGGCTGACGGTCTGGTAGCACTGTTCGCGATAGCCGAGGTTCTGGAAGTCGGTGCGCAGGTCGAAGACGATGGTCAGCTCGGTGGCGCCGCGCACGCTGAGGTGGTCGCCGCTGGGAACGACGCTGCCGCCCTTGTCGGTCGTGGCACTGAGCATGCCGCGGAATCTGACGCCGCCCTCGCCGAACTTGTCGAAGCGGGCGTCGCCGACGATGTCGAGCATCTGCTGCTGTGCCTCGACGGTGGCGTGGCGCAGCAGGTCCATCGAGATGTCAACGTTGATGGCGCCGCGGGTCGAGGCCGTGTAGCGGACGGCCAGCACCTGGTCGGGATTCGAGCAGATGTACTCCCGCCGGAAGGTCGTCCCTTTACTATTATAATGTACGCGAGCAACGGCCTCGTCGAGCGAGAGCTCGCGGGCGTAGGCCGTCGGCTCAGCCTTGTCGGTCGAACGGATGACAATCGAGCCCAGGGGCAGGTTGGTGCCGAAGGAGCGGCCGTGACCGTTCATCGAGCGCCAGCCCATCTCGTTGCCCAGCTTGTAGTCGCCGCTGAGGAAGGCGCTGCGGATCTCTTTCAGACGGTCAGGCCCCAGCAGGTTGTTGCAGTCAGGGTCGGGCTGACCGCTCCAGAGGGTCACCTCGCTCAGGGCGATGGTCTCCTGGTCAGTGCCGCCATAGACCATGGCCCCGAGTCGGCCGTTGCCCAGTGGCAGTGAGCCCATCCAGGTCTGTGAGGGCTGTTGGTAACGCAGCGTCAGGTCGCTGGCCTTCGTGCCGGTCGCGGTGGCGATGGCAAGAAGCAGAGTCGTGAAAAGCTTAAAATTTCTCATCATGGAAGGTGTTGTTATTGGTTTTGGTGCAAAATTACTAATAATTGCGCGAAAACCGCTACGGCAGGGGCGGCATAAAATGGCAGAAATGTTGCATTAGCATCGCATTTGCGACATTCGTTACATTTTATGGACAGAATCATTGCGACATTTATTATATTTTATTCGTACCTTTGCCAACGGAAACCATCAAAACAACTAACCTTTAAAGTATGAAACGTTTTGAACTGAATATTGCGCGCTGGTCGGCATCACTCATGGGAGTCGTGCTGATGGGCGGACTCGTTGCGTCGTGCTCCAAGGACTATGAGTACGAGGAGCGCGAGCCCGACTTTCTCGGCGCGAGTATCTATGACTACCTGAAGGGGCAGGGCGACTTCACGACCTATCTGCGGCTCGTCGACGACCTGAACTATGGACGCGTGCTCCAGCTGACGGGCTCGAAGACCATTTTCCCCGCACGCGATGAGGCCTGGCAGCGCTTCTTCCAGTCGGACAACCCCTATGGCGTGAGGTCGTATGACGAGCTGACGGCAGCTCAGAAACGCTGTCTGCTCAACGCCAGCACCGTCAACATGGCCTATCTGGCCTACATGCTGGCCAACACGAGCGACGCCGAGAGCCAGAGCGGCGAGGGCACCGCCGTCAGGCGAGCCACGCAGTACACCTATCTGGACAGCATTCAGCTCTGCCGGAGCAGCTGGCAGTTTGAGGCGCCCTTCTGGACGCGCTGGCAGGGCACGGACGGTCTGCGGCTGGTCGACGACGAGAGCGCTACCTACATGGTGCACTTCACCCCCCAGCACACTGCGGCCAACAAGATTCCGACGGAGGACCTCTCGCTGGTGCTCGGTCAGGACTATGATCCGCTGGGACTCTACATCAACGGGTCGCACGTCGACGAGCAGGACGTCACCTGCAAGAACGGCTATGTCCACATCGTCCACGACGTGCTCACGCCCCTGCAGCCCATGAGTCAGGTCATCGCCCGCCAGCCGCAGATGAGCGAGTTTGCCCGACTGATGGAGCGCTTCAGTGCACCTTATTATAATAGTGCCGTCACCGACGCCGTCCACCAGCTCTACGACGGCACCGACGCCAGCCACCCGCTGATCAGCGACTCCATCTTCACCAAGCACTACTTCACAGAGACGCGCCCGCAGGACCCGCAGGGCAATGATATGACCAACTATGGCCTGCTTTATTTTGATCCCTCACAGAACGCCTACGGCGGCCTGCAGGACATGGGCGTCATGTTCGTGCCTACGGATGAGGCCATGCAGGCCTACATCAACGGCGGCAAGGGTTCCTATCTGCGCGATGCCTACGGCTCGTGGGACCAGGTGCCGACGCCGCTCGTAGCCCTCTTTGTCAAGAACCACCAGAAGAAGTCGTTCATGACCAGCCTGCCCTCGATGTGGGAGACGATGAACGACGAGTCGTCGTTTGCCATGCATGTCGACCGCAGCGACGTCGTCGCTTCCTTCGTGACGGGCAACGGCGTGGTCTATATGACCAACAAGGTCTATCCGCCCATCGACTACCAGAGCGTCTACGCTTCGGTGATGACCAATGCCGACACGCGCATCATGAACTGGGCCCTGCAGGACCGCGAGATGAAGTTCTACCTCTACCTACGCTCGATGGAGAACATGTACAACCTGCTCGTGCCCACCGACGAGGCGCTCGGCAACTATCGCGACCCCATTAGCTGGGCCAAGGGCCGCAGCCAGCGTGAAATTTGGGCCTTCAAGTACGATGAGACGCGCGACAATCCCGTCACGGCCGACGTGTTCAGCGTCAACGACGACGGCACGAAGGGCGAGCTGCTGCGGACCATCGACGACCAGTCGCTGCTGCGCAATCGCCTCTATGACATCTGCGACCGCCACATCATCGTCGGCACGATGGACGACGACGGCCGGATGGGCGGCTACATCGACGACGGCTCGCGCCACTACTACCAGTCGAAGGGTGGCTCCACCATCCGCGTCGAGGGTCTGCAGGCACAGATGACGGCCCAGGGCGGCGGCGACCAGGAGCAGCAGGTGGCACAGGCCCGCCAGGTCAGCCGCTATGATGCCGACAACGGCCGCTGCTACATCATCGACCGCATCCTGCAGGATCCGACGAACTCGGTCTACACCAACCTGCAGCAGCATGAGGAGTTCTCGCGCTTCTTCGAACTGCTGAACGGCAACGACATGGTGTTCCGCATGTTTGAGAACGATGCCGAGATTAAGAGCATCTTCACCCTCAACCGCACCTCGCAGTCGAGCGGCCTGGGCAACGTGGTCTCGTCGTTTGGCAACTTCCAGTACACCGTGCTCGTGCCCACCAACGAGGCCGTCGAAGAAGCTTTCCGGAACGATCCTACCCTCCACACGTGGGACGAGATAGCCGAGCAAATGGGCAACCCGACGCTGCAGCGCGAGTGGTCGGTTCGTCTGATGCGCTTCCTGCAGTACCACTTCGTTGACAATTCCACCTACGTCGACGCCCAGCCCTTCACGACGCTCACCTACGAGACGGCAGCCCGCTCCGACGGCGGCCGGTTCCAGAAAATCACCGTCAGCGGCGACGGCCAGAACCTGACCTTTACCGACACGCAGGGTCATCAGGCCCATGTGGTGAAGACACCTGGCCTCTACAACCTGCAGAGCCGCGACTTCATCGTCAACTCGAGCGACTATCGCACGGCCACCCAGATAATCTCATCGTCGCAATCCGTCATTCATCTCATCGACCGTGCACTGCTTCCGGATTGAAAATTGAAAATTGAATATTGAACATTATGAAAACGATAAAGAATCAGAATATTGTGCAAAGACGATATTGGATATTGAAGTTGGTTTTGCTGGTGGCTTGCCTGCAATCTTCAATTTTCAATCTTCAATCTTCAATGTGCTCGGCACAGACGATGATCACGGGCCACGTCACGGCACCCGACGGCGAGTGCATCGGGGCCAGCGTCGTCGAGCAGGACAAGACGGGGCGTATCGTCTCGTCGGCCGTCACCGACTTCAACGGCGACTTCTCGCTCCAGGTGAAGAATACCGACAACACGCTGAAGATCAGCTATGTCGGCTGTAAGCCGCAGACGCTGCCCATCAAGGACCGCCGCCGCTTCGTCGTCGAGCTGAAGGACAACTCGCAGGCCATCGCCGAGGTGCAGGTGCGCGGCAAACGCCGCACGGGCGACTCGGGCTTCAACGTCCCGGTGCGCGAGCTCTCCGGCGCCCAGCAGACCATCTCGATGAAAACCTTCGAGGGCATGTCGGTGGCCTCGGTCGACGACGCCCTGCAGGGACGCATCGCCGGTCTCGACATCGTGGCCAACTCGGGCGACCTCGGCTCCGGCTCGTCGCTCCGCGTGCGTGGCACCACTTCGATTAACTCGAACAGCGAGCCGCTCATCCTGCTCAACGACATCCCCTTCGACTCGCAGATTGATGCTTCGTTTGACTATAACACCGCCTCGAACGACCAGTTTGCCACGCTGCTGAACATCTCGCCCGAGGACATCGAGGAGATCACCGTGCTCAAGGATGGTGCCGCCTGTGCCATCTGGGGCGCCCGCGGTGCCAACGGTATCATCTCGATCAAGACGAAGAAGGGCGTCACGGGTCCCACCCGCGTCACCTACAGCTATCGCCTCAGCGGCAACTGGCAGCCCCGCGGCATGAAGATGCTGGGTGGCGACGACTATACGATGCTCATGAAGCAGGCCTACTTCAACCGCAACATGGACGAGCAGGAGTCGGACATTCCCGAATTCAACTACGATCCGAACTTCTCCGAATATGAGCAGTTCAACAACAACACCGACTGGGTCAAGGAGGTCTCGCAGATGGGCTGGACCCACGACCATTCGCTCTCAATCAGCGGTGGCGGACAGAAGGCCCGCTTCCGTGCCTCGCTGGGCTACTACAACCAGACGGGCACCGTCATCGAGCAGCAGATGGACCGCTTCTCCACGCGCATGAACCTGGAGTATCAGGTCAGCGACCGACTGAAGTTCACCAGCGACTTCTCGATGACCTACACCAACAACGACCGCAACTACGAACAGTACTATCCCTCGACAGGCTCCAACATCGGACTGCTCGACGTGGCCTACCGCAAGCTGCCCAACGTGGGCATCTACCGTCAGGACAACGAGGGCCGCGACACCGATGTCTATTATAACATCCTGCCGTCGTCGTCGCTCAACTCCTCGCAAAAGGACCTCTACAACCCCGTGGCCGTAGCCCATCTGGCTGAGAACGTGCAGAAGAACATGCGCATCATCCCGACGCTGCGCATCCAGTATGACTTCATCGAGCCCACCGACCTGCAGCGCCTGCGCTACAACGGCTACGTGACGTTCGATATCGAGAACTATAAGATCAACCGCTTCCTGCCGAAGGAGATCGTGCCGAAGTCATGGCTCGACGAATACATCAACCGCAGCGAGGAGCAGGAGAACGAAGGCCTCTCGATTATGACCGACCACAACCTGACGTGGATGCCCAATCTGGGTGAGGACCACTCGCTGATGCTCTATGGTTCATGGCAGATGACCACCGGCTCGTCGCAGAACCAGCGCTTCGTTACCTATGGATCGCCTTCCGAGAGCATCACCGACGCCACCACCGGCGCCAACCTGCGCGAACTGAACTCCGAGCAGGGTCAGTGGCGCTCGATGGCCGTGCTGGGCCGCATGCACTACGCCTTCCAGGGCCGCTACATCCTCGACGCCACCATCCGCTGGGACGGCAGCACCCGCTTCGGATCAGGCAACCGCTGGGGCACGTTCCCCTCGCTCTCGGGTAAGTGGATCATCTCCGACGAGAAGTTCATGAAGCCCCTTGAAAAGTGGCTGTCGGAGTTCTCGCTCCGTGCCGGCTGGGGCGTGACGGGCAACATGCCCGACCGCGAATACCTTTACTTCGCGCGCTACAATGGCTCCTGGTCGACGGGCGCCGGCAACTACCTCGGCACGCCGACCATCAAGCCTTCGTCGGTGAAGCTGACCAACCTGAAGTGGGAGCGCTCCACGAGCATCAACGTGGGCCTGAACCTCGGTCTCCTTGACGACCGCTTCACGGCCGACCTCAATGTCTACCACCGCCGCACCGACGACATGCTGTTCCGCGACCAGCGCATCCCCTCGTCCAGCGGTTTCGGCACGCTGAGCTATATCAATGCCGGCACGATGGACAACGACGGTTGGGAGCTCAACATGAACACCACCAACCTGATCACGTTCGGTAAGTTCGTGCTCGACCTGAACGCCAACTTCTCCAACTACAAGAACACCATCAAGGCGCTCGACGCGAACGTGCTCGACTCCTACAACGGCGACTTCAACTATTCGAACGGCAACTACCTGAGCCGTGTGCAGATCGACAACTCGTTCGGCTCCATCTACGGCCTGCGCTCCTTGGGCGTCTATCAGTACGACAAGTACAGCGCCGTGGAGGTGCCCGGCGTCAGCGGCCCCAGCGCCCCTGTGGCCCGCGACAAGTACGGCAACGTCGTCTTCGACAGCTTTGGCGAGCCCGTGCCCCTCTACTATGCCTATGGCACGACCAACGCCCGCCGGTTCCGCGGTGGCGACGCCGTCTATGAGGACATCAACAGCGACGGCACCATCGACGAGCTCGACGTGGTCTACCTGGGCAACTGCAATCCCAAGCTCAACGGCGGCTTCGGTTTCTCGCTGCGCTACAACAAGCGCCTGTCGCTCAACTGCTTCTTCAACTTCCGCATGGGCAACAAGGTCATCAACTATGCCCGCATGTATGCCGAGAACATGTATTCCAACGACAACCAGTGCGTCTCCGTCAACTGGCGCTGGCGCAAGGACGGCGACCTGACCGACATGCCGCGCGCCCTCTATCAGGACGGCCGCAACTGGATGGGCTCCGACCGCTTTGTCGAGGACGGCTCGTTCCTGCGCTGGAAACAGCTGACCCTGAACTATCAGATGGACCCCAAGCTGGTGAAGCAGGTGGGTCTGAACAACGTCACCTTCTCGTTCACGCTCAACAACATCCTGACGTGGACCCGCTATTCGGGCGTCGACCCCGAGGTGGGCTACGACTCGCAGGGCATCTGCGCCGACTGGTCGAAGACCCCGCGCTCGAAATACTTCACGGCGGGCGTGACGGTGGGACTTTGAATAATTGATAATTGATAATTGAAAATTGATAATTATGATTGGCAAGAGATACGGGAACACTTTGTTCTTTATTCACTGTTCACTGTTTATTAGCGGCGCAGCCCTGCTCACCTCCTGCTCCGACTTCTTCGACATCAAACCGCAGACTGAACTGGTCAGCGACGACTTCTGGCAGACGAAGAACGACGTCGAGAGTGCCGTGGCCGCCTGCTACCGTGCCATGCAGGAGCCCGACGTCATGGAGCGGCTCATCGCCTGGGGCGAGATGCGCTCCGACAACGTGCTGCTCGGCCAGAGCTACAACGACAATGTCTATTACATCCTGACGGCCAACGTCGACGACAACAACGGCTATGCCCAGTGGGGGCCGATGTATCAGGTCATCAACTATTGCAACACGGTGCTCGAGCAGATGCCCGCCGTGCAGCAGCAGGACCCCAACTTCAAGACGGGTGAGCTGCGCGCCTATGAGGCAGAGATGAAGACGCTGCGCGCCCTGTGCTACTTCTATCTGGTGCGCACGTTCGGCGACGTGCCCTTCACGACCGAGGCCTACAGCGACGACACCCGCCCCTTCCAGCTGCTTCAGACCGCCGGCGACGAGATCCTCGAGCAGCTGCTCACCGAGCTGACGGCCATCCAGGACAACTTCGCCAAGGCCGTCTATTCCACTACCGCCGCCACCAAGGGACGCATCACGCAAAAGGCCCTCTGGACCCTCATGGCCGACATCAACCTCTGGCTGGGCCGCTACGACAGCACCGTCGACCTCTGCCGCCGCGTGCTCCAGACCTCGCTCAACCCCCTGCAGCTCGAGTCGTCGGCCCGCTACAACCAGCTCGTCTTCGGCCAGGGCCAGTCGCAGGAGAGCATCTTCGAGCTCGTCTTCGACAGCTATACGCCCAACTACGTCGTCAACGAGATGTACGGCACTCAGGGCGGCCGCTCCAGCCTGAACCAGCTGTCGGCCCTCGACTGGCGCAACTACTCGCTGTTCGACGGCAGCGACGTCCGTCAGCACGACTTCATGTTCCGCAACACGGGCGGCGCCTTCATCCCCATCCGCAAGTTCGTCAGCTACCGTCGCGAGAGCACGAGCACCCAGGTGGTGGCCTCCGACTACGTGACTAACCAGAACACGCAGCCCTGGATCGTCTACCGTCTGGCCGACGTCTACCTGATGATGGCTGAGGCCCTCGTCGAGCGCGGCGCCGACGGCGACCTGGCCGAGGCCATCCAGATGGTGGGCTACACCTACGACCGCGCCAACCCCTCGCGCGGCACGGGCTCACTCTCGCTCGCGAGCTACAACTCGCAGGAGCTGATGCGCAACCTGGTCTTCGACGAGCGCCAGCGCGAGTTCATGTTCGAGGGCAAGCGCTACTTCGACCTGCTGCGCCGCATCCGCCACACCGACGACCTTTCAGGCATCGTCTCCACCTACCTGCTGCGCAAGTATGAGAGCCTCGACCAGGCCACGGTGCTCACCCGCCTGAACACGCTCAACGCCCTCTACATGCCCATCCACCGCGATGAGCTGAAGGTCAACAAACTCCTCCGTCAGAACCCGTTCTACGACACTACGAGCGACATTGAGAAGAATTGATCATTGATAATTGAAAATTGATAATTATGTTTACCAATAACATAAGAAAAGCCTTCGCCGCCTGTTCCGTATGCTGCGGTATTACCGCAGCCCTCATGCTCCTGGTCGCCTGCGACAGCGACTCCCTCACGGGCGACAGCTACTACACCTTCAAGGGTGAGACCGTGGCCAGCTACGTCGAGAATCGCCCCGACTCGTTCAGCGTCTTCACCCAGATCATCAAGGACGCCGGCGAGGAGTCGCTCCTCTCCACCTACGGCCACTACACCGCCTTCATTCCGACCGACGAGGCCTTCGCCGTCTTCTTCCGCGAACACGCCACGTCGATGGAGCAGCTGACGGCCGAGGACAAGCGCGACATCGTCTACAACCACATCATCCGCTCGACGGCCATCGACTACCTGACGAAGGACTTCTCGGAAGGCGCCCTCGGCACGTCGAACATGAACAACCGCTACATCATCATCTCCTATCAGCCCAACAGCGAAGGCCGCAACTCCATCCTGATCAACAAGATGTCGGAGATCGTGCGCCCCGACGTGGAGCTCCACAACGGCGTCGTCCACGTCATCGACCACGTCCTCGTGCCCAGCGACGAGACCCTCGGCGCACTGCTCGACCAGATGCCCGACTACTCGATCTTTGCCGAGGCACTGCGGCTGACCCACCTGAACGACTCGATCCTGGAGACCTACGACATGACCTACCAGAACCCCTACACCACCGAGTTCGTCAACATCTTGGGCTACACGATGAAGCCCCTGCAGCAGCGCCGCCTGGGCTACACCATGTTTGCCGAGCCCAACAGCGTCATGCAGGCGGCCGGCATCGGCAGCGTCGACGATCTGACGCGCTATGCCCAGCGCTACTATGGCACTGACGACGCCAGCGACCCCACCAGCCGTCGCAACGCCCTGAACAAGTTCGTCAGCTACCACATGCTCAACCGCCAGATGTCGACCAACGCCTTCATCTACTCCGGCCCCAGCACGTCGAGCTACTATATGGACAAGCGCTACGAATACTACGAGACGATGCTCGAGTACCGGCTCATCGAGTTCCGTGCCGGCAACCGCCTCAACATGCGCCAGAACGGCAGCTATGTCGGCGTCGACGAGAGCCGCTCGAACATCGACGGTGCCAACGGCTTCATCCACTCGCTGACCGACATGCTCGTCTACGACGAACAGGTGATGCAGCAGGACGTGCTCAACAAGCGCATCCGGTTCGATGCCTATGCCATTCCCCCGCAGCTCACCAATAATAATATAAGGTGGAAGCTGAACAACCTCGACGGCTTCGGCGGCTTCACCATGAGCCCCGACTACTGCGGCGACTACTTCCGCTTCAACGACGCCTCGAAGTTCATCATGTGGTCCAGCGACTACTGGACCAACTACCAGAGCGACGAGATCTCAGTGCGCGGCTGGTACGACGTCACCGTCCGCATGCTGCCCGTGCCCCCCGGCACCTACGAGATCCGCCTCGGCTATTCAGCCCGCTCGTGGGGCGGCATTGCCCAGCTCTTCGTCGACGGCCAGATCATCGGCATCCCCGTCTCGTTCAACTACACGGGCGAGCAGCCCCAGATTGGTTGGATCAGCGACGAGCAGACCACCGACAACGGCGCTGAGAACGATAAGATGATGCGCAACCGCGGCTACATGAAGGGCCCCAACTCGGTCTATGCCATCAACGGTCAGAAGACGCTCCGCCAGAACGTCGGCTCGCTGCGCTTCATCGTCGGCACGTTCACCTTCCAGGACTACGCTCCCCACTACTTCCGCGTGAAGAACATCGAGTCGGAACTCGGCGAGTTCCATTTCGACTATCTTGAGTACGTGCCCGTCAGTCTGATTGACACCGAGGACAAGGATTAAATATGCAATTCCGTAAAGATGCTTCCAAAGTTTTGTACATCGGCACTGTACGAATGGTACATTCGGCATGTACGTTTTGTACATCGGCACTGTACAAAATGTTGAGGGGCGCTTGAAAAGAAGAGAATATACACCATTTAAACGTAAAAATACATAAATAATGAAAAATAGGAAAAGCATGACAAAGCGCAGCTTAAGCCGTTCGCTACGGATGACCATCCAGATGGTGGCGTTCGGCGGTCTGTTCACGGCCTGCTCCGACTGGACCGACCACTACGAGGACGGGCCCGCCACAGGACAGGGCCTGAGCGTGATGCAGCTGCTCGAACAGGACAGCCAGACGGCTCCCTTCGCCAACATGGTGCGCCAGGCCGGCTATGCTGACCTGCTTGGCTCGAGCCAGGCACTGACGGTCTTTGCACCCACCGGCGGCCTCGACGCCACGGCCGGTGCCCGCACCGTGGCCAACCACATCGCCCGCCACGTATGGCCCTCGTCGACGCCTCAGACCGTCGGCGTGGAGATGCTCAACGGCAAGATTTACGAGTTCGATGCCGACGGCGGCTTTGCCGGCACCCCCATCACCCTGGCAGACCAGCGGGCCGACAACGGACTGGTGCATCAGCTGCGCTCGCAGATTCCCTACGTCAATAACCTCTACGAGCACATCCAGGACCGCCCCGAGCTGTCGGAGCTCTATCGCTTCATCCATCAGTTCGACGAGGTGAAGTTCGATGCCGACAACTCCGTTGAGATCGACATCGACGGACAGGGGCGCCCCGTCTACGACAGCGTTTTCGTCAGCTACAACCGTCTGCTCGAGGATCCCGTCTACGGGCTGGGCAGCATCGCCCGCGAGGACTCCGCCTACAACATGCTCCTGCCTACTGATGACGCCTGGCAGCAGGCCTACGAGCGCATCGCCCCGTCGTTCCGCGTCTACGATGCCGACGAGGCCGTGGCCGACTCGCTGCAGGACCTGCGCACGCGCCTTGCCATCGTCGAGGACCTGGTCTATCGCTCGGCCATCGCCGGGGCAGACTCCGTCGTCTCGACCACGGGCAGCACGATTCATGAGCCCGCCGCGCTCATCGAGGGCACCACGCGGCTCGATGCCTCGAACGGCACGGCCTACCTCTGTCCCACGCTCAACTATGACAACCGCGAGACCTGGAACAAGCCCATCGAGGTGGAGGCTGAACAGCAGAACGGTCGCACCTATAACAATACGCTGACGTCGGTCTATCAGCGCTCGGTCACCGCCAGCAGCCTCGTCGAGGGCGTCAGCGGCGAGAGTTACATCGAGGTGGTCCCCATCTCGACGTCGACCAACCCCACCGTCATCTTCGACATCCCCAACATCTTGGCCGGCACCTACGACGTCTACTGCGTCTTCCTTCCGCCACGGTTGAGGGGGCCACTGAGGAGCTCGACTCCACGAAGGTCAACTTCACGCTGACCTACATGAACACCAACGGCCGCTCGGCCACCAAGCGGCCCTCGACGGCCGAGGCCCGCGAGCTCGTCACCAGCGGCACGGGCGTCACCCGCATGCTAGCCCTCAAGGACGTCGAGATTCCTGTGAGCAACACCACCGACCGCCTCTGGCTGATGGAGCCCACCAACGACGCGACGACGCTCCAGACGACCACCACGCTGACCATCACCACCAACGTGACGGCGCGCGAGTTCTCGTCAGGGACCTACTCGCGCTCCTTCCGCCTCGACCGCATCATCTTCGAACCTAAGGCTCAATGAATAATCTAAAATAAGTAAGTTATGGAACACTTCAATCATACAAGCCTCAATCGTCTGCTCCGAATGCTGAGCTTATTGTTCTTTGTTCATTGTTCATTGTTCATCAGTACGGCCAGCGCTCAAACCGACGTCAAGGGCGTGGTCGTCAACAGCGCTACGGGCGAGCCCTTCGCCGGAGCACGCATCACGGTCGTCGGCACGCGCACATCGGCCATGACCGCCGACGACGGGTCGTTCACGCTCACGGCCGACGATGCCGACGCCCTGCTGCGCATCGAGGCCCCGGGCTTCGACGCCCAGCTGCTGCCCCTGCGTGGCGCCAACGACGTGCGCGTCAGCCTGCTGCCCGCCGGTCGGGCTGAGGCTGCCTACGACGACTATTCGCTCCAGGCCCGTTCGGCCGCAGTCACCACCCGGACGCGCCCCGCCACCGTGGCCACCGACGAGAATGCCGCCATGCTGCTGGCCGGCGACCTGCGGGCCGTCGCCCACAGCGGGCTCGATGCCGCCGGACAGACGTTCTTCATCCGTGGTCTTCATTCGCTCAACATGCAGTCGCAGCCACTCTTCATCGTCGACGGACAGATATGGCAGTCGCAACTCCCCTCCCTTGGGGAGGGGGCGGGGGTAGGCCCTTCGCTGCATGAAGGCTATTTCTCAAACCCCTTAGCCCTGCTCGCCCCCGATGACATTGAGCGCATCGAGGTGCTCAAGAACGGCACGGCCATCTGGGGCGCCAAGGCCGCCGGTGGCGTCGTCGTCATCACGACGAAGCGCAGCCGCAACATGGCCACAGAAATCGAGGTCAACCTCTCAGCCGGCATTAAGCAACAGGGTAGGGCACTACCCATGCTCGGCGCTAACGATTATCGTGTCTTAGCCAGTGACCTGCTCCCCTCCCTTGGGGAGGGGTTGGGGGTGGGCTTTCTTGACGACAATCCCAACACCTCTTCATATAAGGCAAACCACAACGACACCGACTGGCAGGACGTCGTAGGTCATACAGCCACCACGCAGAACTACGGCATCTCCGTGCGCGGCGGCGACGACGTGGCCCTCTACGCCTTCTCCCTCGGCTATGCCCGCAACGACGGCACTGTCCGCGAGACCAGTTTCGACCGCCTGAACGTGCGCTTCAACAGCGACATCGACCTGACGAAGCATCTCAAGACGCGCGCCGACATCGCCTTTGCCCAGGTGACGCGCTCCATCTTCGACGACGGCATCTTCTCGACAACGTCGCCCCGCGTGATGGCTTATCAGAAGTCGCCGCTCTATAATCCCCGACAGTTCGACACGCAGGGCCGCCTCTTCGACCGCCTCAGCGATGTCGACGAGCTGGGTGTGGGCAACCCGCTGGCCATCATCGAGAATGCTGAGGGCAAGACGAAGAACTATCGCTTTACGGCCTCGCTGGCCCCGACCTACACCTTCAGCGACCGCCTGTCGCTCTCGGGCTTGGCCGCCTATTCGTGGGACAAGATTAAGGAGAGTGCCTTCATGCCCGACTTCGGGCTGCCCGAGACCGAGCTGCTCAACGCCCAAGGCGACTGGTACGGCACGGCCCAGAACAGCGTCGCCTCGCTCATGACCCGCCACTCGACGCTGCACCTCGACCTGCATGCCGACTGGAAACTTCTCACTTCTCACCTCTCACTTCTCACTTCTAAACTCGGTTTCCGCTATCTGAACGATACTTTCGAGGGCGACTATGGCCAGGGCTACAACACGGGCTCCGACAACCTGCGCTCGCTCTCGGTGACCACCTCGTCGCTGCGCACCACCGACGGCACGAACGACGACTGGCGCTCGCTGTCGTGGTATGCCCAGCTGGACTATAGCCTCAAAAACCGCTACCTGCTATCGGCCTCGGCCACACTTGAGACCAACAGCCGCTTCGGCAGCGAGGCCGACGGCGCCCTCAGTCTGGGCGGCGTCCGCTGGGGTCTGTTTCCCTCGGTCGATGCCGGATGGATTGTCACGAATGAGCGGTTCATGCGCCGTGCCCATGGCATCAACTATCTGAAGCTGCACGTCGGCTACGACCTGACGGGCAACGACAACCTGCCTGCCTCGGCCACGCGGACCTACTTCGAGACCATCGGCTATGCCGGACTGGCCAAGGGCCTCGTGCTGGCTAATGTGGGCAATGAGAAACTGAAGTGGGAGCGCACCGGCACGCTGACCGCCGGACTCGACATGCGCCTGCTCAGCAACCACCTCTCGGTGCGGGCCGACTATTTCCGCTCCGTCACCGACGACCTGCTGGTGCGCAAGCAGCTCAACCGCGAATATGGACTGCAGAGCTACTGGACCAACGACGGTCGGCTGCAGAACGAAGGCTTCGAGGTGGCTGTAGGAGCGCGTCTCATAGACCGCCGCGACTGGCAGCTGAACGCCCGCCTGAGCGTAGGCCATTATAAGAATGAGGTGAAGCGCCTGACCGACGGCAACTTCACCACCGAGCTGCTGGGCGCCAACATCCTGACCAGCGTCGGACAGCCTCTGGGCCTGTTCTACGGCTATCGCACGGAAGGCGTCTTCTCCGACCGGCAGGAGGCCGCCCGCGCCAACCTGGCCGTCATCGACCAGACGGGCCGCCGCCAGAGCTTTGCCGCCGGCGATGTCCATTTCGCCGACCTCCGTGCCGACGGCATCATCGACGAGCAGGACATGACCGTCATCGGCGATCCGAACCCCGACATCTACGGTTCCTTCGGCTTCGACCTGACATGGAAGGGCCTCACCCTTGACGCCCTCTTTACCTATTCCTTGGGCAACGACGCCTTCAACGCCCTGCGCCAGCAGATGGAGAGCGCTGCCACGCTGAGCAACCAGAGCGAGTCGCTGCGCCGCCGCTGGACCGCCGACGGACAGCTGACCGACGTGCCCCGCGCCACCTACGGCGACCCCATGGGCAACGCCCGCTTCAGCGACCGCTGGATTGAGGATGCCTCCTACCTGAAGCTGCGTCAGCTCAGCCTGACCTACGACCTGCCCATCCGCCCGCGCCTCATCCAGGGCCTGCAGCTCTGGGCCTCGGCCGAGAATCTCCTGACCGTGACGCGCTATCTCGGTGCCGACCCGGAGTTCAGCTACGGTACGTCGACCCTCACGCAGGGCATCGACGCCGGTCTGCTGCCCCAGAGCCGCAGCTATCACATCGGTGTTAAACTTAATCTATAACCCACGTCATGATGAAAACCATAACAAATATCCTCCGTTCGTGTTTAGTCTGTTGCTGTATCACAGCAACCCTTGCCTCCTGCTCCGACATGATGGACATCGACAACGACCGCGTGGCCTACGACGAGCAGCACCGGATAGACAATCCCAACGACTCCATCTACTCCGTCATGGGCATCCTCGCTCAGCTGCAGCAGGTGGCCGACCGCGTGGTGCTCATGGGTGAGCTGCGCGCCGACCTCATGACCGTCGACCCTCAATATGCCTCGACTGACCTGCAGGACATTGAGAGCCTGAGCTACACCAACGACAACGTTTATGCCCGCGACATCGACTTCTATGCCATCATCAACAACTGCAACTACATCCTGCAGCGCATGGACACCTCGCTCGTCGAGGGCCAGACGAAGGTGATGATGCCCGAATATGCGCAGGTGAAGACGCTCCGTGCCTATACCTACTGGCAGATGGCCCAGATCTTCGGCCAGGTCAGCTACTTCACTGAGCCCCTCTTGTCCAGTATGTCGTCATATCATGACGACCGGCAGACCCTCGGGATAGACGCCCTGGCTCCACTCCTTATTGCCGACCTGGAGCCGCTGGTCGACGAGCGCCCGCTGGACTACGGCTCAGTGGACGGCTGGAACTCGAGTGAGTTCTTCCTGCCCACCCGCATGCTTTTAGGCGACCTCTATCTATACAGCAACCGTTATGAGGAAGCCGCCCAGGCCTACTACGACCTGATCCAGCAGCGTCGCCTGACCGTCTCGAGCGGCTATGCCAACACGTGGATGACCGTCGCCCGCACCAGCCTGAATGCCAACAACCAGCAGGCCTTCCGCAACGAGGTTATCACTCGCCAGGTCTTCGACAGCGACCTGCGCTCCCTGCACAGCCAGCTCGGCAAGCTGACCTACAGCGACGAGCCCTCGCTGCTGCCTGCCGCCCACTTCACGTCGTGGATGCAGCAGCGCACCCACTTCCACACCGACAACGGACAGGGCATTTCGCGCTACTTCACCGGCGACCTGCGCGGCCTCGCTGAGATGTCGACGGGCAAGCAGGTGGCACAGGCCTTCGGGCCGGCTGACGCTGAGCAGATTCCCGGCGCCACGTCGTCGCGCCTGCTCATCACGAAATACTTCAACAACCTGGAAGGCAGCACCACCGACCAGCTCAGCCAGCGCACCCTGCGCTCGCTGCCCCTCGTCCGTCCGACGACGGTCTATCTGCGCTATGCCGAGGCCATCAACCGCGCCGGCTTCCCGACGGCAGCCTTTGCCGTGCTGAAATACGGATTGTCGAACCAAACGCTCGGCGACACCCTGCGCGTCGACTCCAACGAGGTGAAGCGCATGCCGCGCTATCTGGACTTCCGGGCCAGCCAGTTCGACGGCAACGTCGGCACGTCGGCCCGTGGCATCGGACTCGGTGTCCGCTGGGATAAGGAGCAATACGTCATTCCCGCCGACGCCGACACCGTCGACTTCGTGGAGCGCGCCATCCTCGACGAGCTGGCTGCCGAGAGCTGCTTCGAGGGCAACCGCTTCTTCGACCTGCTCTGTGCCTCCCATCACCGTCAGGACCATCCTGCCCTAATGGCCGAGCTCACGGCCCGCAAGCAGGGCGACGCCCGCCGGGGCGAGCTGCTGCAGCGATTCACTCAATTACTGAAATGAAATCTTATTACTCACTAAAACCAAACCATCATGAAAAAGATTACTAAACTGATGATGCTGACCCTGGCCATGGGCTGGGCAGCTGGAGCAATGGCTCAGGGAAGCCCCTCGTGGACATTCTACAATCCTGACAACATCAAGCACCAGGGCACGCAGACCGACCACACCATCTATGTGAAGGTGCGCACGGCCCCGACGCTGGCCGACTTCAACAACGACGGCAAACTGGAAATGATCTACGGCGGCCAGAACGACGGCGACTGGGACTGGTTCTATCAGGAAAAGAACGGTGAAATGACCTGGGACTGGGGCTGGCACTACGACTGGAACAATGCAGCCTACGTCATCGGCTTCAACGGCTGGGACGCTGACCCCGTGCGCCTCGACGGCAAGACCGACTACTGGTCTGACGTCACCGACACCTATGGCATTCCCCTCGGCACCCACAACTTCTACCGCTGGATCGACTTCGACAACGACGGCAACCTCGACCTGCTGATGCTGGCCAAGCACGATTATGACAACCGCGAGCTCGACAGTGAGCATTTCGCACTGCTCTATCGCAACGGCGGTGAGGCCGAAGGCTACAAGTTCACGGCCGTCGGCAAGGCTCCCTTCAACATCGTCGACCGCCAGGCCGGCTTCAATCCCAACAACGGCTACTTCGACGGCAACGACCGCCTGGGCCGCTACGTGCGTGGCATCACGTTCGGCGATGTCAACAACGATGGTTTCGTTGACTTTGTTTGCATGAACTATGGCGACCAGCTCTCCGTGTTCTTAGGCAACGGCGACGGCTCGTTCACCAAGAAGGTGCAGCTCGAGGAGGCTTATCGTGAAGGCGACGTCAAACTGGCCGACCTCGACGGTGACGGCTGTCTCGACATTGTGGCCATGGGATGGAACTCCAACGGCAAGCATGTGAATTTCTACAAGGGTGCTGGCGACGGCAGTTTCGAGAATAAGACTCCCGAAGGTGTTCACCACCAGCGTGGCGGTGGTATCGGCATCGCCGACTTCAACAACGACGGCCGCCTCGACGTGTTCATCATGGGCTACAGCGATGCTTTCGGCGGTTGGCCCAACGACCTGCTGCTGAATCAGGGTAATTTCACTTTCGAGGTGAAAGAGAATCCCATCGGTTCATTCGAGTGGGTGGATGCCAATGTCATCAATGCCTTCGACGTCGACAACGATGGAAATGTCGACCTCTTCTGGAACTGGGGCGACACCAACATGATTCTCTGTCTCGGCAACGGCGACGGAACCTTCAAGGACTATGGGTGGAGCAACAACAAGCAGTCGGGCGACAAGTCGGGCGGCGGCTACTCCTTCGGCGACGTCTATGGCCGCAACATGCTCGACCAGGCCATCTGCTACAAGGAGGGCGACAATGCCCACGTCGGCATCATCCCCGGCCGCACGGGCTCCGACGGCAACGGCGACCTGAACCAGGCTCCCTCGGCTCCCACCAACGTGAAGGCTGAGCGCTCCGACGACGGCACGAAGGTGACCATCACCTGGGACGCTGCCACCGACGACAAGACCCCGACCGCATCGCTTCTCTACAACATCTACGTGAAGTATGGCGACGTGGTGCGCATGCTCATCCCTGCCCTCGAGGAGACCGGCAAGCTGAAGGTTGTCCAGGACATGCAGACCCTGCCTATCGGCATCACCAGCTATGAGGTCAGCGTGCCCGCCGACGCAGCCACCGTCGAGGTGGGCGTACAGGCCATCGACGGCGTCTTCGCTCCCAGCGAGTTTGCCAAGGTGAGCGACATCGCCACCGGCATTGCCGCCACGACCACCACGAAGGCTGCTGCCACCGGCAAGGCCTACAACCTGGCCGGTCGCCGGCAGGTGAGCCCGAAGGGCATCAGCATCGTCGACGGCAAGAAGATCCTGAAATAACAGATTTGTCGCAAAATGCAACATTTGTCGCGCGACAAATGTTGCATCTTAAATTAGGCACATTCCTTTCATTCTTTCCTACAAAAGAGTGCGGGGAATGTGCTTTTTTTCGTGTAACTTTGCACCCAGAAACCAAAACGACAACCAATCAAACAATCAAAAATCACTTAAGCTTATGAAGACATTTACCAAATCAATGCTCGTCGTCGCAGCCCTTACGGCCGGCATGACGGCCAGCGCACAGTCTTTCCAGAAGGTGGATCAGCAGCAGAACGAGGAGCTCTTCATGCCCCTGCACCGCGGCATCGTCACGTGGGCCGACCTCAACGGCGACGGACGCCTCGACCTGGTCTACGGCGGACAGTATCGTCCTGACAACGACACCGACGGCAGCGGCGACGTCACCTATGAGACCGACGCCGACGGCAACTACGTGCTCGACGAGAACGAGCAGAAGATCCTGAAGTCGAAGACGAAGTGGGCCGTCGAGTGGAGCGATGCCCCCGGCAACTTCTTCTCGCTCAGCTGGGCCTGCACGGCCAACATCTTCTTTAATAACGGTGGCGGACAGTACACCCGCGAGGTGGGCAGCTCATGGCACCACTGGGGCGAGGGCAAACGCCTGAGCACCGAGGCCCACGGGCTGATGCCCACGACCTGGGGCGGCTACTATTTCTTCGACGCCAACAACGACGGCCGCCTCGACGTCATCATCACCGGCCGCAACGAGTGGGGCTGGAACTTCAGCAACATCGATCCGGGCTATGTTGACGGCGACGCCTATCACGCCCTGCAGATCCAGAACGCCGACGGCATCTTCGAGGTGCAGCCCACGCAGTTCCCCTTCGGCAACAACGAGCAGTATTCGCTCGGATCGTTTGCCAACTCTAACGTCGTCTTCGGCGACTACGACCACGACGGACTGACCGACGTGCTCATCCAGTGCTACAAGCATTGGAAGGACGAGGACGAGACGCGCGGCACGCGCCACGTAGGCCTCTATCGCAACAACGGCGACGGCACGTTCACCGAGGTGAAGGTCTTCAACCCCCTGCCGCAGGACATCAACCCCCAGCCCTCCAACATCTTCGAGATCGACGAGTCGACCCTCGACCAGGATGTGCCGACGATGGTGGCCACGAAGATGGCACGCCCCACGTCGCACGGTGCCTCGTGCTTCGGCGACCTCAACGGCGACGGCTGGCTCGACATCGTCATCGTAGGCTACAGCGACGACGGCCCCACCTTCACCGTCTATAAGAACAATCAGGACGGCACCTTCCAGGAGGTCGACATGCGCGGCCACATCAACGACGGTCGCGAGGATCCCGTGCCCACATGGGAGAGCGACGTCACCTTTGCCGACATGAACAACGACGGCTGGCTCGACATCGTTGTCAGCGGCACGCAGGCCGGCGAGGGCATGCCCAAGGTGGGCGACGTCTACTTCAACACCGGCGACGGCGAGTTCAACTTCACCCGCAGCTCCGTCGAGGGCGGCAACGGCCTCTATGGTGCTTCCGACTGCTATGTCCAGCTGGCCGACGCCAACTACGACGGCCTCGTCGACGTGCTCTCATGGGGCTGGACCAACGTCAACGACCTGGGCTGGGGCTGCCGCCTGTGCACGCAGAACCCCGACGGCACCTTCTCGCTCGACACTAACTTTGGCGACCTCAACTCGGGTCACTTCACGTTCGGCGACGTCAACGGTGACGGCACGCTCGACGTCTGCGGCGACTACTGGTTTGCCTTCGACATCTGGGAGAACCTCCTGACCGACACTCCCGAGCAGCCCGAACAGCCCACCGACGTCAGCGCCGACTATGCTGACGGCAAGCTCACCGTGAAGTGGGCAGGCGCCGCTCCCGAGTATGGCTACAACGTCTATGTTAAGAACACCGACACGGGCTGGACATCGGCCATCATCCCCGCCAACCTCGAGACGGGCGCCCTCAGCGTCAGCCGTAACATCCTCGGTCTGGCCCTCCGCTCGGAGGCCTACGACGACATGAGCTACACCCTCAGCCTGCCCGCAGGCAACTATGAGGTGGGCGTGCAGGCCATCAACAACAGCTGGGACGCCAGCGCCTTCGCCACGGCTACCGTCAACGCTACCGACGGCATCCGCCAGACCACGGCTGCCACGGCTGCCGGCACGCAGGTCTTCGACCTCAACGGCCGTCAGGTCAGCAACGCCCAGCAGCGCGGCCTCTACATCGTCCGCCAGGGCCAGAAGGTCAGCAAGCAGATCCGATAAGGACTGGCTTTACCACGGATTACACGGATTTCACGGATTTTGTCTTAAAGTGTCAGGACAAAGAATCCGTGAAATCCGTGTAATCCGTGGTAGAAAATAACCTCAAAGCGGCACTTCTCGGTTCGGGAAGTGCCGCTTCTCAATCCGAAAAGTGCCGCTTCTCGAAAGTAATATAGGGGTATATTACCTTCAAGAACCGCCGTTTTTCCACCCGGACCCCAACCGACAGAAATCAATAAAAGTGCCCTTCGAAAAAAAAATTTGGCTTTCGTCGCGCGTAATTCATAAATTATCGCTAACTTTGCAGTCCGATTTTCCAAAATATAACGTTATATATAAAATAGGTATGGCTGAAGCTAAGAAGATTAAGACCGCGCTGATTTCCGTGTTCCACAAGGATGGACTCGACGAACTGCTCAGCAAGCTCCACGAGGAGGGCGTCAGCTTCCTGTCGACGGGAGGCACGCAGAAGTTTATTGAAGAACAGGGCTATCCCTGCCAGAAAGTTGAAGACGTGACGACCTACCCCTCCATCCTGGGCGGGCGGGTGAAGACGCTCCACCCCAAGGTGTTCGGCGGTATCCTGGCCCGCCGCGACAACGACGGCGACCGCGAGCAGATGCAGCAGTATGACATTCCCGAAATCGACCTCGTCATCGTCGACCTCTATCCCTTCGAGCAGACCGTCGCCAGCGGTGCCTCGGAGCAGGACATCATCGAGAAGATCGACATCGGCGGCATCTCGCTCATCCGCGCCGCTGCCAAGAACTTCGCCGACGTGGTCATCGTCCCCTCGAAGGCCGAATATGCCGTCCTGCTCGACATCCTGAAGCGCCAGGGCGCCGAGACTACCCGCGAGCAGCGCAAGCTCTTTGCCGAGCGGGCATTTGGAGTGAGCTCACACTATGACACAGCAATCAAACAATGGTTTGATTGCAGATACTAGATAACAGATAATAGATAATAGATAAAAGATATGGCGGTTGATAGCGTGCTGAGGATTAAAAGTGAGAAATTCTCTGAACGTATAGTGAAGTGCTATAAATATCTGCAGACAGAAAAGAAGGAACAGGTGATGGCTAAGCAGCTCCTGCGGAGCGGAACAAGCATTGGCGCTAACATCAATGAAGGTATTTTTGCACAGAGCCGCGCAGATTTTGTCAACAAACTCAGCATCTCGCTTAAGGAGGCTCAGGAGACAAGCTACTGGTTGAAATTGCTCTACAAAAGTAGTTTCTTGAACGACAAGGAGTTTCACTCTATCCACTCTGATAACGAGGAAATAATAAAGATGCTTATCTCTACGATAAAAACAGTTAAGAAAAAGGAATCTGGCGAATAATATCTATTATCTGTTATCTCTTATCTATTATCTAAAAAAGTTTTATGAAATAAAAGTTTTTTGAATATGGGATTTTTTAGTTTCCGACAAGAGCTGGCCATGGACCTTGGCACAGCCAATACGATTATCATTAGCGACGACAAGATCGTCGTCGACGAACCTTCGGTGGTGGCGCTCGACCGCCGCACCGACAAGATGATTGCCGTGGGCGAAAAGGCAAAGATGATGCACGAGAAGGCTCACGACAACATCCGCACTATCCGCCCGCTGCGCGACGGCGTCATCGCCGACTTCTCGGCCTGCGAACAGATGATGCGCGGACTCATCAAGATGGTACACACGGGCCATCACCTTTTCTCACCGTCGCTCCGCATGGTCATCGGCGTGCCTTCGGGCTCGACCGAGGTGGAGCTGCGCGCTGTGCGCGACTCGGCTGAGCATGCCGACGGCCGCGACGTCTACCTGATCTTCGAGCCTATGGCAGCCGCCATCGGCATCGGCCTCGACGTGGAGGCCCCTGAGGGCAACATGATCGTCGACATCGGCGGCGGCACCACTGAGATTGCCGTCATCTCGCTCGGCGGCATCGTCTCGAACAACTCCATCAAGGTGGCCGGCGACGACCTGACGGCCGACATCCAGGAGTACATGTTCCGCCAACACAACGTGAAGGTGTCGGAGCGCATGGCCGAGCGCATCAAGATCAACGTCGGCTCTGTGCTGACCGACCTGGGCGACGAGGCCCCCGAGGACTATGTCGTCCACGGCCCGAACCGCATCACGGCCCTGCCTATGGAGGTGCCCGTGTGCTATCAGGAGATTGCCCACTGTCTGGACAAGACCGTCACGCGCATTGAGACCGCCGTGCTCTCCGCCCTGGAGAACACGCCGCCCGAGCTCTATGCCGACATCGTGAAGAATGGCATCTACCTGACAGGCGGCGGCGCCCTGCTGCGCGGACTGTCGAAGCGACTGACCGACAAGATCAACATCGAGTTCAAGGTGGCCGACGACCCGTTGCACTGCGTGGCCAAGGGTGCCGGCATCGCCCTGAAGAACATCGACCGCTTCACGTTCCTCAAGCGATAAAAGAGCGTGCAGGCCCTGCTGGCTTTCTTCACTCGCTATTTCCACTGGGTCGTCTTCCTCGTGCTGGAAGCGGCCAGTGGGGTGATGCTGTTTCGCTACAACAGCTATCAGGGCAGCGTGTGGCTCACGTCGGCCAATGCCGTCGCGGGCCGCGTCTACGAGTGGTCGGCACAGGTCAGCCAGTTCTTCTCGCTCACCCGCGTCAACGAGGAGCTCACCGAGCGCAACATCTTCCTCGAACAGAAGGTGCAGGCGCTCCGCGAGGAACTGAAAGTGAAGAACGAGGAAAGCGCAAACCCGTCTGACGGGCAGCTTGTCGCTGACAGCAGTCACATCTCCCACTTCTCGCTCCTTCCCGCCAAGGTGGTGGCCAACACCATCGACCGGACGGACAACCTGATGACCATCAACCGCGGCGAGGCCGACGGCGTGGAGCCCAACATGGGCGTGGTCTGCGGTGGCGGTCTGGTGGGCGTGGTCTATATGACCAGCCGCCACTATGCCATCGTGATGCCCGTGCTCAACCGCCAGTCGCGCATCAGCTGCTCCATCCGCGGCCGCGACTACTTCGGCTATCTGCGCTGGGACGGCGGCGATCCGCTCTATGCCTACGTCGAGGACATCCCCCGCCACGCCAAGTTCCGCAAGGGCGAATGGATCGAGACGAGCGGATTCTCCTACATCTTCCCTGCCGGCATCAGTGTGGGCCGCATCGTGGGCATCTACAATTCGGCCGACGGACTGTCCTATCGGCTGAAGGTCCACCTCTCGACCGACTTTGCCTGTCTGCGCGACGTCAGCGTCATCAACGACCCCGGCGTCGCCGAGCGCATGCTGCTCAACCAAGCCGCCGCCGACTCCCTCAGCGAGCGTTAGAAAACGGAATCCCGAAATAACGGAATCCCGGAATAACGGAATCCCGGAATAACGGAATCCCGGAATAACGGAATCCCGGAATAACGAGAAAAAAGAACAAGAACAATGGAAGCCATCCGACGATTTTTCCTCTTTGCAGGACTGCTGCTGGTGCAGGTGCTGGTGCTCAACCGCATCCAGCTCTTCCATTGTGCCACGCCCCTGCTCTACGTCTACTTCGCCGTCATCTTCCCCTTGGGCTATCCCCGCTGGGCGGCACTGCTGTGGGGCTTCGTCATGGGACTGGCCGTCGACGTGTTCTTCAATACGCCCGGCGTGGCAGCGGCCTCGATGACGCTCGTCGCCCTGTTGCAGCCCTACCTGCTGCCGCTGTTCCTGCCCCGCGATGCCGAGGAGCAGATGGCCACGTCGGCCGCCACGCTCGGCTGGGGCAAGTTCATGACGCTCGCCACAATCCTGGTGCTCATCTATTGCATAGTCTTCTTCTCGCTCGAGGCCTTCACCTTCTTCAATTGGCTCCACTGGCTGGAGTGCGTCGGCGGCAGCGCCCTGCTCACGCTGGTGCTCATCGCCACGCTGGAGACGCTGCGGAAATGATTTTTTTCGTTATACCGTTATTCCGTAATACCGTTATACCGCAGAAAGAGAAACATCATGAAGGACTATTCGCTCAGGAGATTCGTCATTGCCGGCGTGGCCATCGTCATCGTGGTCACCTACATCATCCGGCTCTTCACACTCCAGCTCATGAGCGACGACTACAAGAAGAATGCCGACTCCAATGCGTTCCTCAAGAAGGTCGACTTCCCTTCACGCGGCGTCATCACCGACCGCCAGGGACGCCTGCTGGTCTACAACCAGCCCAGCTACGACATCATGGTGGTGGTCAACGAGGCCCGCGGCCACATCGACACGCTCGAGTTCTGTCAGACGCTGGGCATCACCCGCGACGAGTTCGACGAGCGCATGGCGGCCATCCGCCAGCTGCCCGGCTATTCGCGCTTCACCCAGCAGCTGTTCATGTCGCAGCTCAGCGACCAGGACTTCAGCGTCTTCCAGGAGAAGATGTTCCGCTTCCCCGGCTTCTACGTCCAGCGGCGCAGCGTCCGCCAGTATGAGTATCCCAACGCGGCGCATATCCTTGGCGACGTGGCCGAGGTGTCGAAGGGCGACATCGAGAACGACGACTACTATCAGCCCGGCGACTACATCGGCAAGCAGGGTGTCGAGCGATCCTACGAGCGGCAGCTGCGCGGCGAGAAGGGCGTGCAGATCCTGCTGCGCGACGCCCTCGGACGCATCAAGGGCAGCTATCAGGACGGCGCCCTCGACCAGAAGCCCGTGCCGGGCAAGAACCTGACGCTCGCCATCGACCTCGACCTGCAGCAGCTGGCCGAACGGCTCCTCGAGGGCAAGATCGGCTCCGTCGTGGCCATCGAGCCCAAGACGGGCGAGGTGCTCTGCATGGCCTCGTCGCCCAGCTTTGACCCGCGCGACATGGTGGGCCGCAAGCGCTCGAAGACCCACCACGAGCTGAGCCTCGACCCCTGGAAACCCCTCTACAACCGCTCCATTATGGGCACCTATCCCCCCGGTTCCACGTTCAAGACCACCCAGGCGCTGACCTACCTCTCCGAGGGCATCATCACCCCGCAGACGGCCTATCCGTGCCATCGCGGCTTCGTCGTCCGCGGACTGCGCGTCGGCTGTCACGGTCACGGCTCGCCGCTGCCCCTCGTGCCGGCACTGTCAACGTCGTGCAACGGCTTCTTCTGCTGGGGGCTCTACTACATGATGGGCAACCGCCAGAAATATCCCACCGTGCAGGTGGCCATGAACACGTGGCGCGACTACATGGTCTCCATGGGCTTCGGCTATCAGCTCGGCATCGACCTGCCGGGCGAGAACCGCGGTCTGATTCCTAATGCTGAGTTCTACGACAAGCATCACAAGTCGACCGCATGGACCGGTCTCAGCATCGTCTCCATCTCCATCGGACAGGGCGAAGTGACCGCCACGCCCCTCCAGATTGCCAACCTCGGAGCCACTATCGCCAACCGCGGCTACTACATGACGCCCCACGTGGTGAAGCACATCGAGGGCGAACGGCTTGATTCGATCTACACCACGCCCCATCGCACCATGGCCTCCCGCGAGGCCTACAACTACGTCGTCGCAGGCATGCGCTCGGCGGCCCTCGGTGGCACCTGCAAGGCGCTGGCCCACTACGACTTCCAGCCCTGCGGCAAGACGGGCACGGCCCAGAACAAGGGCCACGACCACTCGGTCTTCATGGGCTTTGCACCGATGGACGACCCGAAGATTGCCGTCGCCGTCTACGTCGAGAACGGCGGTTGGGGCGCCACCTATGGCGTGCCCATCGGCGGCCTGATCATGGAGCAGTTCATCAAGGGCGAGCTCTCGGCTGCCAGCGAGGCCCGCGCAACCAGTATTCAGAATAAACGGATCAGCTATGGCTCAGGAGACAGATAATAAGAACAAGACCGTGCTGGGGTCCATCGACTGGTGGACCATCCTGATCTATCTGGCACTCATCACCTTCGGGTGGTTCAGCGTCTGCGGGGCGAGCTATAACTTCGGCGACACGGAGATCTTCTCGCTCGACTCCCGCTCCGGCATGCAGATCGTCTGGATAGGCACCTCGCTCGTCCTCGGACTCGTACTGCTGCTGCTCGACGACCGCGTCTACGAGCTCTTTGCCTACATCATCTTCGGCTTCATGCTCCTGCTGCTCTTTGCCACCATCTTCAATCCACACAGTATCAAGGGCTCCCGATCGTGGCTCGTCCTCGGGCCCCTGCGCCTGCAGCCGGCCGAGTTCGCCAAGTTTGCCACGGCACTTGCCCTGGCTAAGTTTATGGGGCGCCATGACTACAACATCCATCGCTGGCCCGACTTCCTCTATACGCTGGCCTTCATCGTCACACCCATGCTGTTCATCGTCCTCCAGCAGGAGACGGGCTCCGCACTGGTCTATCTCAGCTTCTTCCTCATGCTCTATCGCGAGGGCATGACGGGCTCCATCCTGTTCACCGGCGTGGCCATGGTCGTCTACTTCGTCGTCGGCATACGTTTCGAGGCGACGCCCCTCTTTGCGACGCCCACCTCCGTGGGCAAGTTCGTCGTCCTGCTGCTCATCCAGGTTTTCTCGTCGACGATGATCGGCGTCTTCTGCCGCGAGTGGGCCAAGGCCTTCTGGTGTCTGGGCCTCTCGGTCGGCATCACCCTCATAGCACTGCTGTTCTCCGTCTACGTCATCCCCTTCGACATCGTCTGGGTGCAGTATGGGCTCACGGCGTTGCTCGTCGCCTTCCTCCTGTGGCAGGTGTTCAAGGGGCGCATGCGCAACTACCTGTGGATAGCTGCCTTCACCGTCGGCTCCGTAGCCTTCTTCAGTGCCGCCGACTATGCCCTCAACAACGTCCTCCAGCCCCATCAGCGCACGCGCATCAACGTGCTGCTCGGCCTCGACGACGACATCAAGCACGCCGGCTACAACGTCCATCAGAGCCAGATAGCCATCGGCTCCGGAGGCCTCGAGGGCAAGGGCTTCCTCAACGGCACGCAGACCAAGCTGAAGTACGTGCCCGAGCAGGACACCGACTTCATCTTCTGCACCGTCGGCGAGGAGGAGGGCTTCCTCGGTGCCGCCGGCGTCCTGCTGCTGTTCCTGGCCCTCATCCTGCGCCTCATCCGCCTGGCGGAGCGCCAGCCGTCGACCTTCGGCCGTGTCTACGGCTACTGTGTGCTCAGCATCTTCCTTTTCCATGTCTTCATCAACGTCGGCATGGTGCTCGGCCTCACGCCCGTCATCGGCATTCCCTTGCCCTTCTTCAGCTACGGCGGCTCCTCCCTCTGGGGCTTCACCTTCCTCCTGTTCATCTTCCTCCGCATCGACGCCGGCCGCCACCGCGAGCGCGACTGACAGATGGACAAATGGAAAGAAATGACCGTAATTATCATCATTGAAAAATAATGAAAATTACGGCAATCTGCTTTTATTTATTATATTTGCAATAAAATTGGCAAGGCTTATGGAAGAAACGAAGGTAATATTTTGCCCGTTTCAGTTTTTTTTATTACTTTTGTCCGCATGATTTCAAACGGTTTACATATTGTTAAGCAATTCAGGCATGCGCTACTTGCGTGTCTGATGCTCTGTGTCTGGACTTCCGGACTTTCGGCTGCCCCACCCAAAGGGGAAGCCAAGCACACGTCGGCATGGTATCTGAAGGTGGCCAGCCTGCTGGAGAAGTATCACGAATGTTATGGAAACGATGACTACGAGGGTGCTTTCCGCTATGTGAAGGAGGCTGCAGAGATGGGCGATGACGATGCGATGTGGGAACTGGCATGCATGTATGCCTCTGGCCAAGGGACGAAAGAAGATACTGTAAGTTTCCTGTTGTGGAGTGTAAAAGCGGCTCAGGATAATTATTATAGGATACCAGGTTTGATTGAAAACTATGAATATTTTAATTTATCTGCTGAGCAAGCTTTCGCTTGGCTAAAAAAAGCATCAGTGGGCTCACCATATGCTGTCCGCCAGTTAGGAATCAAGTATGAAAATGGCATTGGAACTCGTTCAGACTTGCTTAAGGCATGTGATTTATATAGCCAGGTAGCAGTTTTGTCTTATGAAGATGCTAATACAAGTCTTCAGCAATTGTTGGAGAATTATCCAGAAGTCTGTGCTCTCGACTCGTCTTTGAATGATTTAGCGGCTGGGCTTAGGTCTTATTATTATCATTTTTCTAAAAGTGTCGCAGTCAATCATCTAAAGTCGGCAGCAGATAAGTCGAACAAAGGCTACGCTGAATACTTGTTGGGCGTGATGTGCCTCCATGGGGAAGGCATGATAGCTGATACTATACAGGCAGTAGAGTGGATGATGAAGTCTGCCCAAAAGGGATTTGGATATGGTCAGTTTATGTTGGGTTTAGCCTATAGCTCAGGCAAGGGAATCACTCAAAATTTGCAAAAAGCAGTTTATTGGCTGAGCAAGCCGGCAAACCAAGGAAACCTTTTTGCTCAACTCGAATTAGGACGAGTATATTTTGAAAAGGTAAAAGACTATAAGAAGGCTTTTGAATGGTTTGAAAAGGCGGCCAAAAGTGGTTATGGCGAAGAAAAATTCACTATAGGTTTTTATTATGCAGAGGAATCACCTATGAAGGATTATGCCAAGGCTCTCTATTGGACCGTAAAAGCTATGTTGAATTCTGATTTTGAGGCCACATGTAGCCTTGGTTGGCACTATGAGCAGGGCTATGGCGTGGAGAAAAATCTCGACCGTGCCTTTGCCTACTATAAAGAAGCAGCAAATCTTGGTTCTGATAGCGGCCTTCGTCACATGGGTGAATTCTACGAGAATGGTTGGGGAAGCGTGGAGCAAGACTACGGGAAGGCCTTGGAGTGCTATAAGGAGGCTGCCGAAATGGGCAACTCGAAGGCGATGACAGATGTAGGGCGGATGTACGAGCAGGGGCTTGGTGTGAAGAAGAACATTCCCGAAGCAGTCGTATGGTATAAAAAGGCTGAAAAGGAAAATAGTGATGCCAGAGAGTGGCTGACAGCTCTCAATAACAAACTTTCTGACAGATTGCAGACGCCCCCTCAGCCAGCTGTTGAGCTGCCCCCTCCCGGCAAGCGCCTGGCTCTCGTGGTGGGCAACGGCGACTATCGCGCCGCGGAGCTGTCGTTGGCCAATCCCACGCGAGATGCCTACGATCTGACGGAAAAACTGAAGGCGTTGGGCTTCGATATCTATAGCCCCAATGGCAAGACGACGACCAACATGGACATTGACGAGCTCGAGCGGGCCGTCATGTCCTTTGCCGAGAAAGCCCGCAGCGAGCAGTACGACGTGGCGCTGTTTTATTATAGTGGTCATGCCGTGCAGTACGATGGGCACAACTATCTCGTGCCGGTCGAGGTGGCCGAGCTGGAGTCGGCGCTGACCGTGAAGCGTAAGTGCCTGAACATGGGCGACGTGATGGAGCAGTTGGCTGCATCGGGGGTTGCCACGAAGATTGTCATCCTCGATGCCTGCCGTAACAATCCCTTTGAGCACACCCGCGGCATCATGCCCGGCGGACTGGCTCCGATGTCCAGCTCTGAGGGTACTTTCTTGGCATTCTCGGCTCAGGCGGGCAAACGTGCTGAGGACGGCAAGGGGCGCCGCAACAGTCCCTACACCGAGGCACTGCTAAAGGCTCTCGACGTGCCGGGACTCAATGTGCTCGATGTCTTCTCTAATGTCCGCGATCAGGTCTATCAGGCCACCGGTGGCAAGCAGCTGCCTTCCGAGGTCAACAACCTGCGCGGCCGGTTCTACTTTAATCTCAATGTCAAATAAATCGTGAACAGTTCGAAGCAGCATCATCGGGGTATCGGTTTGGGGTGGTCGGCTTTATTGTCGGCTGTTCTCGGCCTGCTCTTGCTCGTGCTCACCCTGCTGGTAGGCAACTTGCGCTGGTCGCTGGGCGCTGAGAAGGCCAAGCTCATGTGGTTCGAGCATGTGCGCAGTGCGCTTGGTCTGGGCACTGGGCCGATGGTCATGGCCGACTCGCTGCTTCTCGTCGACGTTCACTATGACCGCGTGCTCACTACCCTGCGCGATGCCGACGGACTGCCCGGTGGCACCGAGGCTACCGTCGACCACGAGCATCTGCTGCGGCTGCTACAGGAGATCGAGGCGACCGGCGGCTATCGCTATGTGGTGCTCGATGTCTTCCTCGATGCCGAGGCGCGCCAGCCGGCCGACAGTGCCCTTTGTCAGCTCATTTCGCACATGCCCCGCATCGTGGTGGCCAAGTCGGGCAAACCGCTGGCCGACAGCTGTCTGTTGCCGAAGGCCGGCATGGCCATGTACGCTACTCCGCTTTGGGACTCCGACTTCGTGAAGTATCCTTATTTCTCTGGCGGTGAGCGCAGCCTGCCCCTCGTGATGTATGAGGAACTAACGGGCAGGAGCATTGACACCTCTGGACTCGTGTCCACAGATAGTGGATGGCCTGTACGCAGTAGTGTCGTGCTGACCTACGCTCTCAAGGAAGACTCCACGCTCATGAGCAACCGGCGCTATCTCGACCAGATGGTCGCCGACGGCCCCGACGAACCTTTGCTCGACTCGCCCGCCATGGCTCACGGCAAGTATGTGGTCATCGGCGACTTCGTCAGCGACCGCCATCAGACGTTCCTCGGCGAAATGTCGGGTGCGCTGATCAACTTCAATGCCTTCCTTTCGCTCATGCATGGTCACCACCGCCTGTCGCCTGGGCTGTTGTTGTTCCTCTTCCTCGTGTTCTCGCTGCTCGCATTCGTCACCATCCATTATTCGAGTTTCTCGCGGATGGTCATGTGGCTGGGCTATCCGGCCGTGTTGCTGCTGGCCTGCTTGATTGTCTATGTCGCGAGCGGACAGGTCTACGATGTGCTTTGGGCCTGGGCATTCTTCTATGTGCTTGAGAAATTTACCTATATATTCAACCGCCTTCGTGAGGCTCGCCAACCCCAACGTCAATAGCTATTTGATATGGACATAAAAATGTTTATCCTCCAACGCCTGCTCGTTGCCTTCGGGCTGCTGCTCCCAACCCTGACGGTCTCGGCCGCCACCCCCAAGCAATATTGCATAGCTTCGCTCAACTGCAAGTACATCCTAATCGGTAACAAGAAGTTGCGCCAGGGCGATGTCTTCTGCGACACGCTCACCATCTACTGGGCCGACACGCGCCAGCAGCTTAGTGTGGTCGAGGTGGGCGACAAGCATGGGCATATCAAGCATCTGACGAAAGAGAAGTTTGATCATTATAAGCAGGTGGGGGTGCGCTCGTTGTCGGACTATATCATACAGGAGCGTCGGCTTGGCACTCGTGATTTTAGACCTGACGTCCGCCCGATAGCCGATTCGGTGTATGCTATGGCCGACACGCTCTATCTGCCCGCCGTCTCCGTACCCGACGACAGGATGCGTACAGAGATTGTGTGGAAGTATCACACCAGAGTGCTGACCCTGCCGGTAGCTCGTAACTCCGATGGCCGCTTTTTCGTCGTTCCCCGTCCGGCATTTGCCGGTCGGAAGCTGCGCACTGCCAGTCTCACCATCCATGAGCGCAGCATGGCCAATCCGGGTTGGGACAATGTGATATACAGGAATCTGAAGGTGATTTGCTTGCCAATATCAGACAAGTAAATGCCCCGCTTCTGATTTTTTTTGACTTAACTGGTAATATGGAACAAAAGGGAAAAAGGGCTGTCGTTGTGGGGGCTTCGTCGGGCATCGGACTTGAAGTTGCAAAGCTGTTGATGGCCGAAGGGTGGACCGTCGGCGTTGCTGCCCGACGGACTGAACTGCTGCAGGACGTCGGAGCGGCTGACATGGAGCGCATCGATGTGACGGCTGACGACGCTACTGAAAGGCTGCGCCGCCTCATCGACCGGCTGGGCGGCATGGATCTGTTTTTCTACGCATCGGGCGTGGGCAAGCAGAACGCTGAACTGGCAGAGGCGATAGAGCTGGCAACGGTCGAGACCAACGCGATGGGCTTCACGCGGATGATCGGTGAGGCCTACCGTTACTTTGCCGACCATGGCGGCGGACATATTGCGGCTATCACGTCGATAGCCGGGACGAAAGGGCTTGGCCCTGCTCCGTCCTATTCTGCCACGAAAGCCATGCAGAACGTTTATCTGCAGGCGCTCGAGCAGCAGGCACGGAGCCGCGGGCTCGCTATCCATTTCACTGACATCCGGCCAGGCTTCGTGGATACGGCTCTCCTGAGCGGCGACTTCCGCTATCCGCTGATGATGCGGCCCGAGCGGGTGGCGCAGGATATTGTCCGTGTTGTCAACCGCCGCCGTCATGTACGCGTCATCGACTGGAAATACCGGATCCTGACGGCTGTCTGGCGAAGAATTCCCCGGTGGCTATGGCGCAGGATCAACCTACTCGGATGATGACTCTCCTAAGATGATGTCGACGATGGCCCTGATGTCTTCAGCTGAGATCTGGCCGTTGCCGTCGATGTCGGCATTGCCGAAGACAAAGCCCTCGGGCTGCTGCCCAAGAAGATAGCTGACCGCTGCCGTCACGTCGGCCACCGTCACCGCGCCGCTGCCGTCGGCATCGCCGGGAAGCCCTCCGATCCTGATGTTGAATGCCTTGTCGTCGGGGTTTGTCCCTTGGTCGTTTGCATCCGCGAACAGCTGATCATAGAACAGTCCCTGCGCGTTTCCCGTCGGCGCGTCGGCCTTGGCCGTGAGGGTTATTGTAAGGATTTCGCCCGACTCGCCTTTAATCGTGGCATTCGACATGGAATAGATGAGGAACTTGTAGTCGCCGTTGTCCAGCTGACCCACTTCCAGCGTGTGTGAGCTGTCGAAGCGGTCGGCGTTGAGCGTCACGGCCCAGTCGTCTTTGCTGTCCTTCACAATGCTGATGCCCTCAGGCAGTTTCAAGGTGAACTCCAGCAGGGTGTAGGCCCGGTCGGGGTTCTGCAGTTCCACGGCCACGGTCTTGCTCTCGCCGGGATTAATGACGAGGTCAGCCACGTGCAGTTCGTCGGCAAAGGCTTGCCCGGCAATGGCCAGGCAAGCTATAAAGATTAATGTCCTAAACAGTTTCATGTTGCAATCACTTTTTTACTACGACATTCTTTCCATTCACAATGTAGATGCCCTTGGTCTGCTGCCTCTGGTCGACCTTGCGGCCTTGCAGGTCGAAGATCTCGCGGTTCTTGTCAGCCTTAATCGAGTTCACCCCAGTGGTGGAGCCGATGGCAGCTGAGTTGAAGAACCTCTCGTTGCGGTCGGTGTCGACCAGCATGATGTTGCTCACGTTGACGCTGCCGTTGCCCGTGCAGTCGAGCTTCAGCAGGGCCTCGCCCATGGTGAAGGCCTCGTTCTTCGTCGAGTAGGCCACGACGGCATAGCGCCGCTCGTCGATGCGCTGCCAGGCTACGACATGGCGGTCGTCAGCCGTGACATTCTGCAGCTGCATCCCGTGGTCAAGCTCCACGACGCACTGCGTCAGGATGTAGTCGTCGGCAGCGTCGATCTTCATCGTCAGGGCGTTGCCCTCAGCTTCCAGCCAGGGTGCAAAGGTCGTCGCTGTGTAGCTTCTGGCCGATGCAGCCGTCTGGCTGATAGGCTGGCTCAGCACGAGGCTGATCAGCTTCACCAGGTCGAGGCCGTTGATCTTCTTGTCGTAGTTCAGGTCGGCAGCGGCAAAATGGAAGGTGTTCGAGGGCCGCTGCATGATGCGGTCGACCATCTCGACGATGTCGAAGCCATTGATTTTCTTGTCGCCGTTGACGTCGCCCAGCTTCAGGTCGGGCACCTCGATGGTGAAGGTGAAGTCCTGCTGGCTGAGAGAAGTCTTGGCGGTGTCCGACATCAGGATGCTCATCACCTTGGCCTCATAGGAACCAGCCTCCATGTCGTCTTCGCGTTCAAGCATCATGGTGAACAGTGCACCGTCGTTTTCCTTGAAGGCGTTGTTTTGCGAAGAGTGACTCACGATGTGGTAATAGCCGCCGTCAGCATTCCATTGCGCAATCACCTGATGCTTGTCAGAGCGGTCGGATACGAGAGCCAGGCTGCCGTCGACAATCGTGACGCCCTCAGGCAGCTGCAGGTAGAATTCGGTCATGTTGACCGCATTGCTGTTCCTCAGGCTGATGGTCAGCTCAGCCTGCCCGCCGGCAAGTACCGAGGGCGACTCGTCGACATACAGCATATTGTCCTCCAGGCGGACGATGTAGATGAGGTCGAGGCCGATGCGAAGTTCACCTTTCTGTTGGATGGCAAGGGTTGTCTCCTTGGTCAGGACGAAGGGCTCAGTGGTCTTCTCGTCGAAGTTAATGATGTCGTTAGTCAGCGTGGCTATCGGCTCACCGTCGGCCAGGAAGGTCCAGGGGGTGTCATAGTCCCCGTAGGGACTGCTCTTAAGATGACCATTATACATCACAGCCGTGAGCTGATAGATGCCAGCGGGCAGGGTGACAAACTCAACATTGCCGTCGGCAGGATAGGCCGCGGCGGCATTCGAGCTGCGCACCAGCGCATTGTTCAGAGCGGGATCCTCGGGCACGCACATGGTCATGCCCTCGATGTCCTCAGCTTCGCTCAGGTAGACGACATCCTTAATGTCGGTAAACGTATATTCAAGAATCTCCTGTTGGTAGGGGTAACCATCGACAATAGGATTGTCGGCACTCAACGTGAACCGATGGTTATACTGTTTATTCGTAGCATCGCGTTTAAAGAGCATCGTATTGTCGACATAACCAAGGGTGTAGCGACGGTAAGGCACGGTCACTTCATCCCCGGCGTTGCCTATGCCCTTCGTCTCGTAAGGCAAAGTAGCGCTTTGCCTCACCCACACCGAGTAAAAGACAGGATTGTCGTAGATAGCCTTGAATCCATTCCACTGGTCGGCAGCCTGATAGGCCTCGCGGCTGCCAAGGGGGACGATGAGCGTAGCAGGTATTTGCGTCCCTCTCCAGCCAAATGCTCCAGCATTGATAGCCAAAGGCTCAGGATTGTTCACAATGACGATATTGTCATCGTCGTTAGAGAATTTGAAAGTAGTGCCGTTGACCCTAATCTCCTGCAACGTGGAGGGCAGGGTGACTTTATGCAGAGCTGCATAGAAGGCCTGATCGCCGATGGTGGTGACGCCCTCGGGAATGACCACCTCCGACAGGCCATAGCAGGTGCGGAAGGCCGATTCACCGATGTAGGTCAGCGTAGAGGGCAGGCTGACGCTGGTGATCTTCTGGCAGTCGCGGAACGACCAGCCGCCGATGCCCACGACCGTGTAGCCGTTCACCTCAGCGGGAATGACCAACTCGCCCTCGGTCTGATTGTCGATGGCCGGCCCCGTCTTGTAGGTGCCATAGGTCTCCACCTTCAAGTTCTTTGCATCGGTCACACGGAACTGCATCTGGAGGCCGTTCACCTCGGCAGTGAAGATATAACCTACAGGCATGAACTCCTCAATCTCCTTGAACTCCTTCCAGTAAGCAGCAGCCTCGTAGGCAGCCTTCGAACCGGCGGGAACGTAGAGGGTGGCGTCTGTCCTTGAGGTGAAAGTATTTTCAACAATGGTAAGAGGAGCATCCATTTCAACGGTTACACTCGTTAAATTGTCACAACCATAGAAGGCACTGTAGCCGATAGTCGTCACGCTATTGGGGATGTCGATGGAGGTCAAGCCGCTGCAATCGCAGAAGGCATGGCTGCCGATAGTTGTCACGCCGTTGGGGATGACGATGGAGGTCAAACCGCTGCAGCCATTGAAGGCATTGTCGCTGATAGTAATCACGCCGTTAGGTATGTTATAACTATTGGCATTTTTTTCAACGGGATAATAAAGCAGTTCTGTTCCTTCTTTGTTGAATAGAACTCCGGAGACAGCTTTGTAGTAATCATTTGCCGAATCAACAGAAAAAGATTTAAGGCTGGTACAATCTACGAATGCCATGGAGCCGATAGCCGTCACGCTGTTGGGGATGAAGATGGAGGTCAAGCCGCTGCAATAACGGAAGGCTTGGAAGCCAATCGCAGTCACGCTGTTGGGGATGTTGATTGAGGTTAAGCCGCTGCAATCGCAGAAGGCTTGGCCACCGATAGTTGTCACGCCGTTGGGAATCTCAATGGAGGTCAAGCCACTGCAGCCGTGGAAGGCATCGTTGCCGATAGTTGTCACGCTGTTGGGGATGCTATAATTGTCGACAGCTTTTCCAGCGGGATAACAAACCAGTTCTGTTCCATTTTTGTTGAATAGAACCCCAGAGTCGGCTTTGTAGTAATCATTTGCCGAATCAACAGAAAACGCTTTAAGGCTGGTACAACTCAAGAATGCTATGCTACCTATATACGTCACGCTGTTAGGGATGTAAATAGAGGTCAAGCCGTCGCAACACAAGAAAGCATGGGCTCCGATGGTCGTCACGCTATTGGGGATGTCGATGGAGGTCAAGCCTCTGCAATAATAGAAGGCAGCCGTGCCGATTGTCGTTACGCTGTTGGGGATTTCGATGGAGGTCAAACCGCTGCAGTTAGCGAAAGCATAGTCGCCGATCGCCGTTAGTCCCGTGAAATACTGTAGTTCGTTGAACGACCTGATTTCGGTGTTCTCTTTGAACACCTCGCCTAAGTCGGTCACGGCGTCAGCCTCCTCATAACTCAACTCGCCGTCGCCATTCAGGTCCCAGTTGGCCACGCAGAGTGCCTTCACGTTGGCATCGGCAAAGGCAATGGCAGGGCTTTCTGGCATCTCAACGATTTCCTTGAACTCCTTCCAGTAGTCTGCGGCAAGATAAGCCTCCCTTGTACCAAAAGGAACGTATAGGGTAGCGTTGCCAACGTATTGGCCTAAACTCGAACTTGTTATTGTCAGCGGTGTCCTGATATTCACCTGCACAGAGGTAATGGCTGAGCAATTGTAAAAAGCATCATTCCCAATGCTCTCAACAGTTGAAGGAATCTCAACCGTTTCAATGTTCGAACAACGGTAAAAAGCACCCATTCCAATTGAAGTGACGCCTTTCGATATCGCCACTGAGTTTAAACCTTTACAGTTGTAAAAGGTGTATTTACCTATAGACGTGACATCCTTAGGAATGACCAAATCGGTCACTTCTTCGTCATTCAGATAGAGATGCTGGGCAAAATAAAGGGGATTGGACGTATACATGTCAAAGTCTATTTGGCACAAACCTTTGATGCTGGCAATATTGAATCTGGAGATTGACGTGCATCCTTCAAATGCGCTATGGTTGACCTTAGTTAGTCCGTTTCCAAAGTTAACTGTAGCCAGATTTCCACAATCATAGTATTTGCAAATCATTTTATATCAGCGATTTACGTGTTAAACGGTAGAAAAGTGGAGCCATAGATTCTATGAACGATAAAAAAGTCGAAGATTTAACACTTTTAACTTTTTGAAAAGCTCAAAAAGTATTATAGTGTAAAATTGTGTCGTCTATATGAATAATCTCATAAAGAGTGCCATATTAGGTTACGGTTTTGTCTCTCAAAGTTGCATATGGACTTAAAAATGTTTAAGATTGTTGTTATTTCCATGCTCTTTCATAGAATAACACATTTATTCTCACAAAAAAGCAGTACCTTTGTGGCGTGAACGAACGGAGAGACATTATAGTAGCAACATCATTGGCTGACCTCGGCAAGGGAGAAGTTGCCGGGTATTTGTGTCATGCCTATTGTCACAAGGGTTTATGCGAACTCACCTATAATAATAATGTATATAGGTTTGAGGCTGGTGAATGTCTTATCATCCGGCGCGGGGAAATGGTTGAACGTGTTGTTGAAAGCAAAGACTTCGAGGTGGATGTGGTATATGTAACCCCGGAGTTTATCGAAGTTTCAACGCCTCACAGCAACTATGGAATGAAAGGGTCGATGGCCTTATTCAACAATCCGATTATGCATCTTACGCCTGAGCAGCAGCAGGTGTGCGCATTGGACTTTGACTATATCAAACGGCGACTGGTTTTGACGACCCATAATTTCCATCGTGATGCCATGATCAATGCCATCCAGTGCATGATAATAGATTTCTTTGACTTCCATGCATCCCTGTATGGGAATGAGAAAATCACATCTCAATATGCAGACTTGATGGAGCGTTTCATGGCTCTGCTGGAACGGGGTGACTATCGACGGAACCGCGAGGTTGGCTATTATGCAGACAAGCTATTTGTTACGCCTAAATACCTGTCAGAGGTTTGCAAGAAGGTCAGCGGTTTCCCTGCCAACTATTGGATAAACCGATATACGGTTCTTGACATCAGTCGTCAGCTGCGCAACCGCAAAAATACGTTGACCTCACTTTCCGACCTATACAACTTCTCTTCTCCTGCTTATTTCAGCCATTACGTACAAAAGTATCTGGGCATAAAACCAACTGATTTCCGAGAATAGCATACATTGCTTTAGCCTATTCGCATTTTTCTGTAAAAAGTATAGTAATCCCCGAATTTTTTATTATAAAGGTTCGGGGATTACGATGTAACTTTGCACCCAAATCAAAGTTATACAAAAATGGAACAGGAAAGATCTATGACGCGGCGCGACGCGCTGAAGACGATGGGAGCGATGGTGGCAACGGCAGCACTGGCCACTACAGGGCTGTCATCATTTGCTGCCACAGTGCAGAACGAGAAGACTGAAAAGGCGAAGAAACGTCTGGTGTTCTACTTCACTGCCACGGGCAACTCGTTCTATGTGGCGCGGGCATTCTCAGCAGAGCCTATCAGCATTCCACAGGCGCTGAAGGAAGGGAAACTGGAGTATGAGGCCGACGAGATTGGCATCGTGTTCCCCGATTATGCAGCCTCGGCTCCGCTGATGGTGCGCGAGTTCGTGGAGAAAGCTAAGTTGAAGGCACCATATATCTTCAGCGTCATCACCTTCGGCAACTTTGCGGCTAACGTGTCCGACTGGTGGGACGACTTCTGCCGTCAGAAGGGCGTGACTAACCAGTATATCAACACGCTGCTGATGGTGGATAACTATCTGCCCGTGTTCGACATGAACGAGCAGGTGAAGATTGATAAGCACATCCCCGAGAATCTTGCCCAGATTGTCGCTGACGTGGAAGCCCGCCGCGAGTTCATTAGCCATGTGGACAGCGACGACCGCATGAAGGGTTGGCTGAAGCGCTTGCAGGACGACCACTTCCCGATGGAGGCCGAACGTCTGCTGGTGCTCAATGCCGAGGCCTGCATCGCCTGTGGCACCTGCGCCCAGGTCTGTCCGCATGGCAACTTCACGATGGGCGACGTGGCTGAGTTCAATGGTGCCTGTGAATACTGCCTGGCCTGCGTACACGCCTGTCCGCAAAAAGCACTCGCCCTGCATCGTGAACGCAATCCACAGGCCCGTTTCCGCAACGAGAACGTGTCGCTTATGGACATCAAACGAGCAAATAACCAACACAAATAAAACGACATGAACACAAGATTTTTCACGATGCTGGCAGCGGTGCTGCTGAGTGTCAGTGCCTTCGCACAGAGTGATTTCGCACTCGCAAATTTCGACCACGAAGTAACGCAGCCTGCTCCGGGTAGCGACACGGAGGACGGCGGTCCTCAGGCAGTCTCGAACATCACGTCTGTTGCTGGTGTTCCATTGGTAAAACTCAATAACGGCGTAATGATGCCCCGCTTCGGACTCGGCACGCAGGTGCAGAGCATGGAAAACGCCAGTATGCGTCAACAACTCAACGAGACCGTCCGTGGCATGGTCATCGCGGCACTCCAGTCGGGCTACCGCCATCTGGACGACGCCATGTTCTACTACAACGAGCGCGGTGCCGGATGGGGCATCAAGGAGAGCGGCGTACCCCGCGAAGAGATTTGGGTGACGAGCAAGATTTCAGGCAATCTTCGGGACGCTCAGAATGCTTTCAACGGAATGCTCGAACGTCTGCAAGTCGATTACCTCGACCTCGTCTATATCCACCACCCCGCAGGCACGTTGGCCGACATCCTGGCCTGTTGGCGCGTGATGGAGAAGGAATACAAGGCCGGCCGCATCCGCGCCCTCGGCATCAGCAACTTCGACAACCGTATGGAGGCGTTCAACTACATTATGGAGAACGCCGAAATCAAGCCGCAGATGGCGCAGATAGAGTGCCACCCCCTGGCCCAGCGTAAGGAAGCCCGCCAACTCTACAAGGACAACTACGACGTGCAGGTGGAGTGCTGGTACCCGCTGAACCACAACCGAGGCGACGTGTCGAACTCCACGCTCTTGCAGATAGCCGCC
>JAFTGI010000176.1 GCA_017458195.1 Prevotella sp. | reverse complement strand
CAAAGCCTCTCGACCTTACGGGGTAAGGGGAAGGTGTCTGCATACAAGTCATGTCAAGCGTTTCTAAGCCTAGAGTCAGACACAATCGTCACAAGCAAGGGCTAAATCTGACACTCGAAAAATTATCTGCGGATTTTAGGACAAATAAAAATCGACAATCTTGGCAAGAAAACCGAAAGAACTGAGCGGGGGAGCCGTTGTTAGCAAATTTTCACGATTTAAATTTGGCTGATTCAAATAAAAGCCGTAACTTCGCGACCTAAAAGCAAGGGTAACTCTTGTAACCTTTAATATATAACAATTATGAAAAAGTACAATTTCAATGCAGGTCCCTGCATTCTCGACCGCTCGGTCATCGAAAAGACTGCTCAGGCAATCTTGGATTTTAACGGCATCGGCCTCTCGCTGGCAGAGATCAGCCATCGCTCAAAGGATTTCCAGCCCGTCATCGACGAGGCTGAGGCTCTGGTGAAGGAACTTCTCGAGGTGCCCGAGGGCTACTCGGTGCTCTTCCTCGGCGGCGGTGCATCGCTGGAGTTCTGCATGATTCCCTACAACTTCCTGAAGAAGAAGGCTGCCTACCTGAACACGGGCGTTTGGGCCAAGAAGGCCATGAAGGAGGCCAAGCTGTTCGGCGAGGTGGTCGAGGTGGCTTCGTCGGCCGACGCCAACTATACGTTCATCCCCAAGGGCTGGACAGTGCCCGAGGATGCCGACTATCTGCATATCACAACTAATAATACGATCTACGGAACTGAAATCCGCAAGGACCTCGACGTGCCCGTGCGCCTGATTGCCGACATGTCGTCGGACATCTTCTCGCGTCCCGTCGACGTGTCGAAGTACGACGCCATCTATGCCGGCGCACAGAAGAACCTGTCGATGGCCGGCGTGACCATCGTCATCGTGAAGAATGATGCCCTCGGACAGGCTCCGCGCGAGATTCCCACCATGCTCGACTATCGCACTCACGTCGAGAAGGGCTCGATGTTCAACACGCCTCCCGTGGTGCCCATCTACACGGCCATGGAGAACCTGCGCTGGATGAAGGCCCAGGGCGGTGTGAAGGCCATGGACAAGCTGGCTCAGCAGCGCGCCGAGATCGTCTACGGCGAGATCGACCGCAATAAGCTCTTCCGCGGCACCGTGGCTGAGGAGGACCGTTCGGTGATGAACCTCTGCTTCGTGATGAACGACGAATACAAGGAGCTGGAGAAGGACTTCCTCGACTTCGCCACGTCGAAGGGCATGGTCGGCGTCAAGGGTCACCGCTCGGTCGGCGGCTTCCGCGCCAGCTGCTACAACGCCCAGACCATCGAGGGCTGCCAGGCTCTCGTGGCATGCATGAAGGAGTTTGAGAAATTGCATTGACCATTGACCATTGAGCATTGACCATTATGCGGACAGACAATCAGATACTTAATGAGTCAAAGGCTTTTGCGTTGCGTGTTATAAAGCTTTATAATTATCTGAAGGAGGAAAATGTTTATATTTTATCAAAACAGATATTACGAAGCGGCACGAGTATAGGAGCAAATGTTCGTGAGAGTGTCAATGCTCAGAGTCGGATGGATTTTATAAACAAACTAAATATTGCTCTAAAGGAAGCAAATGAATCTGAATATTGGCTTGAGTTGCTGCATGAGTCTGGCGTCATTGACGATAGACAGTTTGAGTCTCTATATAATGATTGCGGGAAACTTGCAGCAACTCTGACCAAGATTATCAAAACTACCAAATCTTGGTAGCAGAATTAAATGGTCAATGGTCAATGTTCAATGTTCAATGAATAAAATGAAAATATTAGTAGCAACAGAGAAACCGTTTGCAGCCGCTGCTGTGAATGGTATCAAAGCAGAAGTGGAGGCAGCCGGCCATGAGCTCGTGCTGCTCGAGAAATATACTGAGAAGGCTCAGTTGCTTGACGCCGTCAAGGATGCTGATGCCATGATCATCCGTTCGGACAAGGTCGACGCCGAGGTGCTCGACGCTGCCAAGCAGCTGAAGATCGTCGTCCGCGCCGGTGCCGGCTACGACAACATCGACCTCGCCGCCGCCACGGCTCACAACGTGGTGGCCGAGAATACGCCGGGCCAGAACTCCAACGCCGTGGCCGAGCTCGTCTTCGGTCTGCTCGTCATGGCCGTCCGTAATTTCTACAACTGCAAGAGCGGCACCGAGCTCATGGGCAAGAAGCTGGGCATCCTCGCCTTCGGCAACGTCGGCCGCAACGTGGCCCGCATCGCCAAGGGCTTTGGTATGGATGTCTATGCCTACGATGCCTACTGCCCCGCAGAGGTCATCGAGCAGGCCGGTGTGCACGCCGTGGCTAACCAGGACGCCCTGTTTGAGCAGTGCGACGTGGTGTCGCTCCACATCCCCGCTACGCCCGAGACCAAGCAGAGCATCAACTATGCCCTCGTCGGCAGGATGAAGAAGGGTGGCATCCTGGTGAACACCGCCCGCAAGGAGGTGATCAACGAGCCGGAGTTGCTCAAGTTGATGGAGGAGCGTCAGGACCTGAAGTTCGTGACCGACATCATGCCCGACCAGAACGCCGACTTCCAGAAGTTCGAGGGCCGCTATTTCTCGACCCCGAAGAAGAT
>JAFTGI010000175.1 GCA_017458195.1 Prevotella sp. | reverse complement strand
GGAGCGCGGGCGTCCTCGCCCGCCACTTCAACGGCGAAAAAACAGAAAAACGGGGCTTTTTAAAAGTAATATACCCCTATATTACCTTCGAGAAGCGCCACTTTTCGGTCTGGAAAGCATGGCGGGAGAGCATGAAAAACGGTACGCCCTGCAACGAGTAAAAGGGAAATCCCCATGCGGCCGTAGGGGTTTTCCTTTGCTCGTTCAAGAACAAGGGCGTAACTTTGCATCACGATAAACATAAACGAAATCACTATGAAGAAAAAGATTCTCACGATGATGATGCTCACGACGATGGTGAGCGCGTGTGGCACGCTGATGAGTACGATGAGCGAACGGAGCGCGCGGATTGAACAGGGAATGACAAAAGACGAGGTGCAGAAGGCTCTGGGCAAGCCCGACTACCGGCGCTTCGATCGCGACCGCGAACAATGGGAATACCGGCAGCACCTGCTCAATGGCGACCACGACGTGATGCTGGTCGACTTCGAGGATGGCAGGGTGGTGTCGCTCGATTCCTTCTATGAGCATCACCCCCAACTGCCCGAGATTCCTCAGAACAATGTGAAAAAGGAATAGAGGATGTCGTCAGCCCGCCCGCGCAGGCGGCTGAGGGCCTTCGACATCTGGTGCTCGACGGTCTTCTCTGCGATGCCCATGCGCTCGGCTATCTCGCTGTACTTCAGACCGTCGCGCTTGGCCAGCAGCAGCACCTCGCGGCAGCGCGGCGGCAGGGCGTCGATGGCCGTCCAGAGCTCCGCCTCGCGCACGGCGCGCTCCTGAGCCTCCTCGTCGCTAAGGCCGGTGATGCCGTCGGTCGGCACGGCCTCGACCAGGGGGTCGTGGCGCCGCAGCCGGTCGATGCAGCGGTTGCGCACGGCCGCGTAGAGCCATGCGCGCACGTTGTCGGGGCGCGCCCCGGCTTCGAGCAGGCGCACGAAGCAGTCCTGCACGGCGTCCTCCGCCGCCTCCACATCGTGCAGATAGTGGAGCGCATAGAGACACAGCGGCCGGTAGTAGGTCCGGAAAGTCAGGTCGACGTTCATCATTCTATCCTCAAAGCGGCAGGTAGGCCCCCTTGGCAATCGGCCTGCAAAGGTACGAAATAAACGCGACAACCGGAAGGGGCGACAATGTTTTTTTGCTTTTCTTACCTATTTTCTTTGTCGTTCCAAAATAAACCATTATCTTTGCAGTCAACTAAAATCCTTTTGCTTATGGAAGCCAAGACTTTATTCAGACAATTGCTCCCCTCGCCATCGGGGAGAATCATCGCCATGCTCATCCTCCTGCTGACCATCAGCGGCACCAGCGTGGCAGCGGAAAAGGAAGCCTATGCCATGAAGAAGTATTACTCCGCTACTTCTTATTCTGATTCGTATTACACCCTCACTTTCTTTTACGACGACCTGCGTAGTACGCGTGGTGATGAGACATACGACCTGAACACGGGCAATGACAACCCAGGCTGGATCGGTTAGTCTAATAATATATACAAAAGAGTGACGATCGACCCATCGTTTGTGGATGCACGTCCCACCTCGACCTACAAGTGGTTCTACGATATGTCGAAAATATCAGAAATCACGGGCATCGAATTTCTCAACACCTCCGAGGTGACGGACATGGGTAGAATGTTCCATGGTTGCAGCAAACTTTCGAGTCTCAACGTGAGTGGATTCAACACGGAAAATGTGACAAGCATGTTCTGTATGTTTACAGAATGCAGCAATCTCACAAGCCTCGACCTGAGCAGCTTTAACACGGCCAACGTGAAAGGCATGAGTTATATGTTCAGCGATTGCAGCAGCCTGAAGACCATCTATGCCAGTGGCGGCTGGATTACGACCAACGTGATAAGCTCAACCGAAATGTTCTCCGGCTGCACCGAACTGCAGGGCTTTGCGGGCACGGCCTACGACTCCAGGCACGTGGAAAAGGAGTATGCCCACTTCGACGGCGGCACGGCCAACCCGGGCTACCTGACCCCTAAGGGGAGCTTCCCCTACGCCGCCTACACCCCCAGCAACAACACGCTGACATTCTACAGCGACGAACAGATGGCGTCACGCTCGGGCACGGCCTACTACCTGAACAATGGCAGCGCCACGCCCGCGTGGAGCGAGCACAGCCCGCTCATCTTCCATGTGGTGTACGACGCCTCGTTCGACGGAGCGCGGCCCGAGAGCACCTGCCACTGGTTTCACAACCTGACCAACCTGCAGGACATCACCGGCACGCAATACCTGCACACCGACTACGTGACTGACATGAGCTACATGTTCTCCGGATGCCGCCTCGCCAGCCTCGACCTGAGCCGCTTCAACACGGAAAAGGTGACTAACATGCAGAATATGTTCGCCAGTTGCAGCGAGCTGACGAGCCTCGACCTGAGCAGCTTCAACACCGCCAGCGTGAAGAACATGAGCTACATGCTCTACGGATGCGCCAACCTCGAAAGCCTCGACGTGAGCAGCTTCAACACCGCCAGCGTGACAAACATGAACCGCATGTTCTCGGATTGCAGCAGCCTGGCGTGCATCGACCTGCGCAGCTTCAACACCAAACAGGTGACCGCCATGACGGGCATGTTCTACTCCTGCTCCGCGCTGGCCACCATCCTTGCCGGCGACGACTGGAGCACGGAGGCCGTGACGAGCCACGGCTACATGTTCACTAATTGCACGAGCCTCGTCGGCCGCAACGGGACGGCCTACAGCTCCAGCTACGTTGACAAGACATACGCCCGCTTCGACAACGCGCCCGTCAGCCCTGGCTACCTGAGCTCTGACGTCATCGACTACGGACTCAAGGTGGGCGGCATCGACGTGACGAACGTCAACGCCGGCAACATCAAGGGCACCGGCATCACGGCCGGCAAGGTGGCGTTCAACGCTGCCACCCATACGCTCACGCTGGATGGCGCTACGATCGGCTTCAGCTCGGACTTCGGCTGCATTTACACGGGCAATGCCTATGCCTTCGACGACCTGACCGTCAACCTCGTGGGCGACAATGCGCTCTCGAGCCCCGGCAGCTCCTCTTATTATATTATGATGCAGCTGCGCCATAACACTACCTTCAAGGGCTCCGGATCGCTGAGCGGATGGAACATCTGCAAGGTGCTGGGCGGCAAGTCGCTGACCATCGGCGGAGGCTGCACGCTCACGGGCGCCGAGATCATTGCCGACGAGAGCACCAGCACGCTCGTGATGAACAATGCACTGACGAAGCTCGAACTGACGCGAAACATCAAGGGCTTTGCCAGCGTGACGCTGAACGACGGACTGAACGTGAGCAAACCCGTCGGCGCCTACTACGACACGACGAACAAATATATGGTGAACGCCAGCGGCAACGAGCTGACGGGCCTGACCATCGACAACAACACCGACTACGACTATGGCATCCTCGTGATTGGCAAAGCCGTGAAGACATCCAACGCCAGCGACGTGCTGGGCGACGGCGGCTCGGTGAGCTACGACCCCGACACGCACGTGCTGACGCTGAACAACGCCACCCTCGAGAGCAACGAGGCTGCCGGCGTGGCGACGGGAACCTACGTCTTCGACGACCTGACCATCAACCTCGTGGGCGACAACACCTTCAACATCACGACGTATGTGGCCTTGCCGATACGATGCCACACCATCATCACCGGCACCGGCACGCTGTCGCTGGGCGCAGGGTGGATCCAAACGAATGCGAGCGGCAAGAACCTGACCATCGAAGGCGGATGTACCGTCAGCGGAGTGTCCATAATCGGCAACAAGTCCACGCTGACGGTCAGGGGCACCGATACGCAAATCAACCTGACGCAGATGATTTACTCGTTCACCAGCGTGACGCTGGAGGATGGGCTATACTTTGCCCAACCGCTGGGCGGCTCGTACGACGCGACGAACCAATGGATGGTGAAACGCAATGGCAAACAATGCACCGACGGCGTGATTATCCGCAAACCCGACCCGTATGCAGTCTACAACGACAACAACAGCACGCTGACGTTCTACTGCGACGGGCAGCAGGGGGCGCACTTTACTTCCGCGGAGACCATTTACAACCTAAACGAGGGCACAGCTATACCAGGCTGGTATACGGATGGGAACAGCATCAATACCACCAAGGTGGTGTTCGATGAGTCGTTTGCCGCCGCACGTCCCACGAGCACCTATTACTGGTTTGCCGAGATGTACGACCTGCCTGGCATCACTGGTATTCAATACCTGAACACCAGCGAGGTGACCACCATGGCCAGCATGTTCTGGGAGTGTGGCTCGCTGTCCGCTGTGGACGTGAGCGGCTTTGACACGCACAACGTGACCAACATGTCTAACATGTTCTCGCAGTGCTATGAGTTGACCAGCCTTGACGTGAGTGGCTGGGACACAAGCAACGTAACTGATATGTCTTGGATATTCGGCTCTTGCTCTAAACTGACAGCTCTTGACGTGAGCCACTTCAACACCTCCAATGTCACAAGCATGGAAAACATGTTTGACGGTTGCAGCGGTCTGACAAGCCTTGACCTGAGCAGTTTCAACACCGCTAATGTGGCCAACATGAACTGCATGTTCAAATCAAGTAAGGCATTGAAGACCATCTATGTGGGCGACGATTGGAGTACGACAGCCGTGAACGAATCAATCGATATGTTCAACGCCTGCAACAGCCTTGTGGGCGGCAAAGGCACGACCTACGACGCCGGCCACGTGGATGCAGCGTATGCCCACATCGACGGCGGCTCTGCCAATCCCGGCTACCTCACGAAGAAGACAGCGTTCATGTTGGGCGACGTGAATGCCGACGGCATGATTACGCCGGCTGACGTCACGGCTCTGGCGAGCATCATCCTCGGTGAGGATGCAGCCGCCACCTACAACCGCGAGGCTGCCGACATGAACCATGACGGCAACATCACCATCTCCGACGTGACGAAGCTCGTCAGCATCCTCTTAGGCGAATAAGCCCGAAAACAAGAAAAGAAAAAAAGGCTTCCTGCCGCAACGTCGGCAGGAAGCCTAATTTAATTATCAATTATCAATTGTCAATTGTCAATTGACTCAAAGGTTAGCGTTGTCCTTGCACCAGTCCTCAACGGCGGGAACGATGCCGAGCGAGATAATCTCGTCGCGCATCTTCTGCAGGTGCTCGTAGCTGGCCTGGAGCTCAGCCATCTCCTCGGGCGTGCCCTCGGGCTTGGTGTAGTGCACGCCGTCCTTGTCGATGACGGTGGGCATAGCCATCATCACGTTCTTGAAGCCGAAGTCGTTGACATAGCAACCGGCAGGCCAGCGGAAGGGCTCGCCGCCCATGGCACCCTCGATCATCTTCACAGCCTGGTAGGCAGGGCTCTGGAACGAGCTACGGCCGCGCAGCTTGATGATGTTCGAGCCACCCTGGGTGGTCATGTGCTTGATCTCGGCCCAGCGCTCAGCCGTGAGGGGCAGCTCCTTGAGGGGCTTGCCGTCGATAAGGGCCTTCGAGGCGAAGACAGCCATCTGCTCGCCGTGACCGCCGTAGGTGTAGGCGTTGGTCACCTTGTCCTGGCGCACGCCGAATTCCAGGGCCAGCTGCTGCTGCAGACGGGTCGAGTCGAGGGCGGCCAGCGAGGTGAGCTGGTTGGGCTTCAGGCCCGAGTGGATCAGGGCGGTCAGGGCGGTCACGTCGGCCGGGTTGAAGATGACCACCACGTGCTTCACGTCGGGGCAGTACTTCTTGATGTTCTCACCGAAGTCGGCTGCAATCTTGCAGTTGCCCTTCAGCAGGTCTTCGCGGGTCATGCCCTCCTTACGGGGAGCGCCGCCGCTGGAGATGATGTACTTAGCACCGGTGAAAGCCTTCTCGGGATCAACGGTATAATAGACATTGGCACCGGGGAATGCGCAGTGGCAAATCTCGTCGTAGACACCATGAACGCCGGGCTCATAGATATCATACAGGCAGATGTTAGGGGTCAAGCCCAGCATCAGCACACTCTGCACCATGTTAGAGCCAATCATGCCACCGGCGCCAACAATCACCAATTTCTCATCAGTTAAAAAAGCCATAATTCGTTTAATGTTTTATTTGGTTAATAATTGTTTGTTTAATGTTTTCCGACCGCAAAATTACGAAAAAAATAAAGAACGACAAAGGAAAGCGGGAAAAAACATGCCGTCGGAATCAGATTT
>JAFTGI010000174.1 GCA_017458195.1 Prevotella sp. | reverse complement strand
CGGTTCATCAGCGGCCTGACCCGCAGTGAGGGCCTTTTCATGTGCGTCATGAGGAAGCACTCGGATTTCGTACAACGTCCATGTACGAAACGTACATCGCCGGTGTACGAAACGTACAACGCCGATGTACGAAATTCTAAGGGCAACAAGAAAGGCATTGCCAAGGCCCCGAAGGACGAGGTTCCCCAACCCGGGGAAGCCCTGCTCGCCGACGGCCCTGAGGCGCGCTGGCCAAAGGTCGACGTGGACTACGCTACGGCCGTCGCCTATCTGCGGCGCCAGTCCATCGTGCTGCCGCCGGACGTGCCCCGTGGCTTCGTCGTCGTCAGCTTCCAGGGCCATGCCCTCGGCTTCGCCAAGAACATCGGGCAGCGAGCCAACAACCTCTATCCCAAGGAGTGGGCCATCCGCAGCACCTACGTTCCCGACGGCTATTCGCCCGTGCTCCTGCCCGTTTGATCAGCGGCGCACGTTGGCACGTATCTTGGTCAGATAGTCCCTCATGGCATCAGCATCGCGCCGATCGATGATGTCGAGCAGCTCTTTCAGCTCTGTGCGAATCTGTGCCACCTGGTCGTGCGTATAGGGATTAAAGAGAATCTCCTGAAGCAGATAGTCATCCTCGCTGAGCACGCCGCGGGCTATGCCCATGTGGCGCTTGAAGGTAGTGCCGGGCGCATCCTGATGCTTCATGACGGCAGCAAAGACGAAGGTCGAGACGAAGGGAATGGAGAGCGAATAGGCGACGGTGCGGTCGTGCTCGTCGAAGGTGTACTCATAGATGTTGAGCCCCAGCCGCTGATAGAGGTCGCGGAAGAACAGCCTCCCCACGAAGTCGCCCTCGCTGATGATGATGGCGTTCTCCTCGTGCAGCTGGTTGAGGTTGGCGAAGGTGGGGCCGAACATGGGGTGCGACGAGACGTAGCGGAAGCCCACCTCGTCGTAGAATTCCTTCAGTCCGGTCTTCACCGAGGCGATGTCGCTCAGGATGCAGTCGTGAGGGAGCAGCGGAATGATCTCCCTGAAGACGGGGATGGTGTACTTCAGCGTGACGGCATTGACGACCAGCTCCGGTGCGAAGGCCTTCACTTCATCGGTCGTGGTGAAGCGCTGACAGTTGTAGGTGAAGCGCATGCGGTGCGGGTCTCGCTCCAGCACGGCCACCTCGTGGTCGAAGCTCAGCAGGTCGATGAAGAAGCTGCCCATCTTGCCTGCACCTAATATGAGTATTTTCATGTTTGAGCCTAAAAGCTAATTACTAATTGCTAATTACTAATTACTAATTATTATTTATTAATAATTTCAATCTGCTGCCTGACCGACTCCTCGTGGATGCTCTCGAAGACATGGGCTACGAACTCGGGCGACATGCCGCAGAGCGAGCCCTGGGCACCGCGCATCGAGAGAATCTCGTTGTAGCGCGACGACTGCAGCACCGTCATGTTGTGCTCCTTCTTGTACTGCCCTATCTCGCGGCAGACGCGCATGCGCTTCGAGAGGATGTCCATGATCTGGTTGTCGAGCTCGTCTATCTGCTTGCGCAGCTGCTGGATGCCCTCGGTGGTGACGCGCTCGTCGCGGATGACGAGCAGCGAGAGGATGTAGTCGAGCACGTCGGGCGTCACCTGCTGCTTGGCGTCGCTCCAGGCCTTGTCGGGGTCGCAGTGGCTTTCAACGATAAGACCGTCGAAGCCCAGGTCCATGGCCTGCTGGCACAGCGGAGCAATGAGCTCGCGCCGGCCGCCGATGTGGCTGGGGTCGCAGATGAGCGGCAGGTCGGGGATGCGGCGCCGCAGCTCAATGGGAATCTGCCACATGGGCAGGTTGCGGTAAATCTTCTTGTCGTAGCTCGAGAAGCCGCGGTGGATAGCCCCCAGGCGCTCGACGCCCGCCTGGTTGAGGCGCTCCAGTGCACCGATCCACAGTTCAAGGTCGGGATTGACGGGATTCTTGACAAAGACGGGCACGTCGACGCCCTTCAGCGCATCGGCCAGGGCCTGCATGGCAAAGGGGTTGGCCGACGTGCGGGCGCCGACCCAAAGAATGTCGATGCCGTACTTCAGGGCCAGCTCCACGTGCTCAGGCGTGGCCACCTCGGTCGAGACGAGCATCTTCGTCTCCTTCTTCACTTGCTGCAGCCAGGGCAGCGCCATCTCGCCGTGGCCCTCGAAGCCTCCGGGCTTGGTGCGCGGCTTCCACACGCCTGCACGGAAGTTGTGGCAGCCCTTCATGGCCAGCTGGCGTGCCGTCAGCATGACCTGTTCTTCACTTTCCGCCGAGCATGGGCCCGCAATGACGAAGGGGCGCTCGTTGTCGCTCGGCAGGTGGAGGGGTTTAAGTTCTAGTTCCATATTTCTTGTATTCGTTTTAGTGCCTCACTGATCTTCTCGTCCTTGGCGCAGAGCGAGATGCGGACATAGCGGCGGCCGGCGCTGCCGAAGATGTGGCCGGGCGTGATGAAGACGCGGGCCTCGTGGAGCACGCGCTCCGTCAGCTCCTCGGCGTCGGCATAGCCCTCGGGGATGCGCCCCCAGAGGAACATGCCCACCTGGGCCGGGTCGCAGGTGCAGCCGAGTGCCTGCATGATCTCTGCGGCCAGGCTGCGCCGGCGCTCATAGACCTCGATGTTGGCATGGCGGTGCCATTCACGGCTGTTGTCATAAGCCTGGGCTGCAGCCAGCTGCAGCCCGCGGAACGTGCCCGAGTCGATGTTCGACTTCACCCGCAGGATCCACTCGATGAACTGCGCATTCGACGCACAGAGGCCCACGCGCCAGCCCGGCATGTTGTGGCTCTTCGACATCGAGTTGAGCTCTATGCAGCATTCCTTGGCGCCCTCCACCTGCAGCAGCGAGAGGGGCTCACTGCGGTTGAGGATGAAGCTGTAGGGATTGTCGTTGACCACGACGATGCCGTGGCGACGGGCAAAGCTGACCAGCCGCTCGTAGGTCTCACGGCGTGCCGGTGCACCCGTCGGCATGTGCGGGTAGTTGGTCCACATGAGGCGCACGCGGCTCAGGTCCATCCGCTCGATGGCCTCCAGGTCAGGCTGCCATCCGTCAGAGGCGCTCAGCTCGTAGGGCATCACCTGCGCCCCGAGCAGCCTCGACAGCGACGTGTACGTCGGATAGCCCGGATTAGGCACGAGCACGCCGTCGCCCGGATTGACGAAGGCGAGCGTGACGTGGAGGATGCCCTCCTTCGACCCTATCAGCGGCAGGATCTCCGTGGCCGCATCCAGTTCGACGCCGTACCACCGCTCATAGAACCGTGCCATGGCCCCTCGCAGCTCCGGCGTGCCCATCGTCGGCTGGTAGCCGTGGGCCGTCGGGTCGTGGGCCACCTCGCAGAGGCGCTCCACGGTCTGCTCCGACGGGGGCATGTCGGGGCTGCCGATGGCCAGACTGATGATGTCGTGCCCCTCAGCGTTGAGCCGCGCCACCTCCTTCAGCTTGCGGCTGAAGTAGTATTCGCTCACTGCGTCAAGTCTCGTTGCCGGTCTGATCATTTTAATTAGCAATTAGCAATTGTTTTTTCAATGTTCAACGTTCAATGTTCAATGTTCAATGTTCAATGTTCAATGTTCAATGT
>JAFTGI010000173.1 GCA_017458195.1 Prevotella sp. | reverse complement strand
GGTGGGCCCTTGGGGGGTGGGCCGTTGGGGGTGGGCTTATACCACCTAATCGAATAGCTGAACGACGGGATAATCGGGATGTAGCCGTGCGTCTTGATGCGGAAGCGGCCGTCGTTGGTCTCCTTCACCGTGGTCCACATTGTATTCAGGTGGCAGTAGGCATTGTAGATGCTCCAGTTCCAGATGCGCTCGTGGCCATGCTTCGTGGTGTGATGGATGTTGAAGCCCAGGTCAAGGCGGTGGTACATGGGCAGCACCACGTTGTTGGGCCGCTCGTAGATGAAGTCGTGGCGCCCCTCGTCCCAGTGGTGGTCTTCAGCGCCCTCGCGGCCCGGCAGTTCGGGGAAGGCTACCAGCTGCGTGGGCATGGTCATGCGGTTGCCGGTGTGCATCGTCCAGGCGGCCTGCATCTCGCTGTGCTTCGACAGGTGCAGGCGGGCCGTGAGGTTCAGCTTATGACGGTTGTCAAACTTGTCGTAGAACCAATGAGGATAGAAATCGTCGAAGCGGCGCTTGTTCCACGACAGCGTATAGGCGGCGTCGAGCTGCAGCCTTGGCGTCTGGTAGCGGGCGTCAAGTTCAAGACCGTAGAAGCGGCCCTCGCCGTCCATCACCTCGGTGTCCCACGAGGCTGCTGGCGGCTCCAGTCCGGCCCAGCTGTTGAACTGCAGCAGGTGGCGCGTCAGCTTGTAGTAGCCCTCCAGCGAGAGCGTCCAGCGGCGCGACGGCTGCATGTAGACGCCCGCGGCCAGCTGGTTGGAGTGCATGGGTCGCGTGCGGCGCGTCGTCGGCCCCCAGTAGTCGGTTGGCAGGTCGAGGAACGAGTTTGAGATCTTGTGCACATACTGCGACATCAGCGTGTAGCTGGCCTTCACCGACATCCACGGCAGCAGCTGCAGCTTCACGGCCATGCGCGGGTCGGCGGTGAAGTAGGTCTTGCCGCTGACGACGAACAGCGACAGGTTCAGTCCGCCGTTCAGGCTCCAGCGGTCGTTGAGCGTCAGCTGGTCCTCGCCGTAGAGGTTCAGCTCGTGGCCCGTCTGGCGGTTCGAGCTGGCGCTGCTGACGGTGTCGCCCTCGGCCGTGCCCACATAGTAGAGCCGGCTCTGCGTCTGCGGCCGGAACTGATGGAAGGTGTAGTCGTGCCCGAAGCGGATGTGATGGCGGGGCTGCGGGCGATAGTCGAACAGCGTGCGGTAGCCCAGGTCGTCGATGGTGGAGCGCGACTCATGCTCGTTGTGGCTGATGGTCATGTCGTCGGGGCGCCCGTAGCGCCAGTCGTCGCGATAGCTGATGTTGGCGCGGTTGTGGGTGTAGACGGCCGTCATGTTGGCCATCAGGCGCGGCGCTATCTGCACGTTCCAGTCGAGCGCCGCGTTCATGTTGCCCCAGCGCAGGCGATTCTCCATGATGTCGCGGTCGGTGTAGTCGTCGTGACCGTCGTCCCAGTCGTCCATCGTCGTCAGCCCGTCGCGCCCGCTGTAGAGGCTCAGCGACAGTCGCGAGCTGTCATTGAGCACATGCGTCAGCTTGGCATTCAGGTCGTGGAAGTTGTAGTTCAGCTTCAGCTTCTCCTCGTCGTTCATGCGGTTGGCAATGGCGAAGGCGGGCTCAGTCAGCAGGTCGAGCCACGAGCGGCGCAGGCCCACGTTGAGCGACGTGCGGCCACGGCGGATAGGCCCGTCGAACTGCACGCTGCCGTCGAGCAGTCCGATGCGGTAGGAGCCGTGCCACTCGTGCATGTTGCCGTCGCTGGTGCGCACATCGACGACGCTCGACAGGCGTCCGCCGTAGCGTGCCGGGAATCCGCTCTTGTAGAAGTCGACGTTCTTCACCACGTCGGCATTGAACGACGAAAAGAGTCCCAGCGAGTGGTTCACCTGATAGAGCGGTGTGCCGTCGAGCAGAAAGAGGTTCTCGTCGCCGTTGCCGCCGTGGACGTAGAGTCCCGAGGCCAGTTCGATGCCCTCCTGCACGCCGCTCATGCGCTGCAGCTGTTTGATAACGTCGGGCGACGAAAGCAGCGAAAACTCGGTCTTGATGTCGGCCTGGCTGAGCGAGCGCAGGCCCATCTGCGTGCCCACGACCGGCGAGCTGAGGTCGCCCGTAATGACCACCTCGCCCACCTGGCGGCCCTCGCTGAGGTTGACGTCGAGCTGGCGGTTGGCCGTCAGCGCGAGGCTGACCACTTGCTCGCGATAGCCCACGTAGGTGATGCGCAGCTGGTGCTGTCCCTCGGGCAGGGTCAGCGAGTAGTAGCCATACTCGTTGGTCATGGTGCCCTGGCGCGTGGTCAGGTCGAAGACGGTGGCATTGATGAGCCGCTCGCCCGCCGCGTCGCAGACGTGGCCGCTCACGGTGTGGCGGGCGGTGCGGCGCTTCAGCGTGACGTAGCGGCCCTCCACGCGGTAGTCGATGCCCGTGTCCTGGAACAGCGTCTTCAGTGCCCGCCCCAGCGTCAGCCCATCGAGCTGCGGTCCGCGGTAGACGGCCGTGAGGTCGAGCGCCGCATCGTAGACGAAGAAGACGTCGTGGCGCTCGCGCAGCGCGTCAACCTGCTCGCGCAGCGTCGTCTGCGCAGCGGCCGGCGTCAGGCTCGCGAGCGTCAATAATATAACAAACAATATACGTTGCATAAGAATCTTAATATCAGAAGACGACGCCGATGCTGGCTTGCAGGCAGTGCATCGTCTTCCAGTCCTTCCATGAGATGATTGCATCCGAGTAGGTGCGCTGCAGGTCGTAGCCCACCTTGAAGTCGAGGCGCCGGCGGGCCGACAGCTTCACGCTGGTGCCCCAGCCCAGGTTCAGCATGCCGATGCCGAGCTCCGTGTACCAATAGTCGTGGGCATGCAGCGTCCAGGGGCGGTAGCGCAACGAGGCCACGATGTTGAGCCCGCTGGCGTCGAGCTGGTTGTAGCGGGCCCACTCCAGTCCCAGGCCCGCCGTCAGCCGGCGGTTGATGTCGTAGGTCTCCATCAGCACCAGGGCATTGCCGCCGTACTTCTGCGGGTAGCCTTCGTCGAAGATCGTCTGGTGGCCCCGGTAGGTGGTGACGCCGTCCTCGACGTACGTCTCCGTCGCCTCGTCATAGTGCATCGAGGGCACCTCATATTTATAGTTGTAGCCGACCATGTGCTGATAGCGCAGGTCCATCTCGAAGTGCCAGCGGCGCTCCTGTGCCTGCGCCGTCAGAGCGGCGAGCAGGACCAATAGTGATAAGGTTCGTTTCATTTCGATTATTGAGTTACTTTTTCTTCTTAAGACGCAGGAAGGGCGGAATACCCCCATTGGGGAGTGAAATATTTTTTGCGGGGGGGCGGGGGAGTGCGGGGGGG
>JAFTGI010000172.1 GCA_017458195.1 Prevotella sp. | reverse complement strand
ATTAGTTTTTATGAAAAAGTACATCATTCTCTGTGCAGGCCTCTGCCTCGCCATGTCATTCACAGGTTGCAAATCAAGTGAGAGTGCCTATAAGAAGGCCTACGAAAAGGCTCAGGCCCAGGCTGCACAGCAAAGTGACGCCCCCGTCCAGCAGGTCACCGAGACGCCCGTCGTGACCCCCGTGCAGACCCGTCCCTCCAATGAGACCCGCGTCGTCGACAACGTCGACAACGTCTCGGTGCGCCAGGAGCGGGTGTCGGTCGTCAATGGTGCCGGCTTGCGCAACTACAGCGTGGTGGTGGGCTCCTTCTCAGTCATCGCCAACGCCGAGGGTCTGCAGCAGCGTCTGAAGAACGCTGGCTACAGCGCACAGATCGTCAAGAACGAAGACCGCAACATGTATCGCGTCGTGGCATCGACCTACGACTCGAAGGCTGACGCCGTACAGAGCCGCGACCAGCTCCGCGCCACCTATCCCGACGCATGGCTGCTCTATAACGCCCGCTAAAGCATCACCGCGCTTGGCCCGAATCCTTTCTATTGACTACGGTCGCAAGCGAACCGGTCTGGCAGTCACCGACCCTCTGCAGCTCATAGCCGGAGGGTTGGCGACTGTTGCTACATCTGAACTCTACGACTGGCTCAACAGCTACATTGCCCGCGAGCCGGTGGAGCGCATCATCATCGGCGAGCCGCGCCAGCCCAACGGCCAGCCCAGCGAGAATCTGCCACGCGTGCAGGAATTCGTCAACCGCTGGCGGCGCCACGTGCCGGGCGTGCCCATTGAATACTACGACGAACGGTTCACCTCGGTGCTGGCCCATCAGGCCATGATCGACGGTGGGCTGAAGAAGAAAGCCCGCCAGAACAAGGCACTCGTCGACGAAATCAGTGCCACCATCATCCTGCAGGACTACATGCGGAGCAGGAAATGACATTTTCGACATTACCAAAGAAAGAATGATACTACCTATTTATATATATGGCCAACCCGTGCTGAGGAAGGTGGCCGAAGACATCACGCCCGACTATCCCGAGCTGAATCAGCTCATCGCCGACATGTGGGAGACGCTGGCAGAATCCGAAGGCATCGGGCTCGCCGCCCCACAGATCGGGCGCTCCATCCGCCTTGTCGTCATCGACCTCGACGTCATCAGCGAGGATTTTCCCGAATACAAAGGGTTCCGACGCGCCTTCATCAACCCCCATATCGTCGAGAAGGACGACACGAACACTGACGTCAGCGAGGAGGGATGCCTGTCGCTGCCTGCCATCCACGAGAAAGTGACACGCCCGACACGCATACACGTACAGTGGCAGGACGAGGACTTCACGCCGCACGACGAATGGATTGAGGGCTATCTGGCTCGCGTCATGCAGCATGAGTTCGACCATCTCGACGGCCACATGTTCATCGACCACATATCCCCCCTGCGCCGCCAGCTCATCAAGAGCAAGCTCAAGGCCCTCACGCAGGGCCGCTACCACTGCGGATATAAAACGAAAGCCGTGAGGCGTTGATTATTGAAAATTGAACATTGAACATTGAACATTGAGAATTGAACATTGAGAATTGAGTATTGAGAAGCAACATAGAACTTTGCTGATTAGGCTGACATTGTTGTGCGCAGCATTGCAATGTTCAATGTTCAATGTTCAATGTTCAATGTGTTTTGCCCAGCTCAACACCGACCGGCTGATCACTATCGGGCGATCGGCACTCTATTACGAGGATTACGTTCTCTCCATCCAGTACTTCAACCAAGCCATCACGGCCAAGCCCTATCTCTATGAGCCGTGGTTCTTCCGTGGCGTGGCCAAATACTATCTCGACGACTACGTGGGCACGGAGAACGACTGTACGGAAGCCCTGCAGCGCAATCCCTACGTGGTCAACATCTATGAATTGAGAGGCCTCTCGCGCATTCAGCAGAAGAAGTACGACCTGGCCGTGGCCGACTATACGCACGCACTCAGGTATGCACCGGAGAATCGCAGCCTGTGGCACAACCGCGTGCTCTGCCACCTGCAGGCCAAGGAGCCCGACGCCGCCCTGGCCGAGCTCGACACGATGCTCACCCGATGGAGCCAATATGCGCAAGGCTATGCCATGCGCGCCGATGCCTACATGCAGAAGACTGACACCACGGCCGCCATCGACGCACGGCAGCGAAGTCTCGACCTCGACCCTTACGACGGCCACACCTGGGCTGCGCGAAGCATCATCTCGCTCTCGCGCGAGGAATGGCCTGAGGCCGAGGATCAGCTTGACCATGCCATCCATCTCATGCCCAAGAATGCCGGTTGCCACATCAACCGCGCCATGGCCCGCTTCAACCAGAACAACCTGCGGGGGGCCATGGCCGACTATGACACTGCGCTCGACCTGGAGCCCAACAACTTCCTCGGCCATTACAACCGCGGACTGCTGCGTGCACAGGTGGGCGACGACAACCGCGCCATCACCGACTTCGACTTTGTGCTCCGGCTTGAACCGGACAACATGCTGGCCCTGTTCAACCGCGCCGTGCTGCTCGACAAGACGGGCGACCTCCGTGCTGCCATACGCGACTACTCGAAAGTCATCGACGAATTTCCGAACTTCTGGACGGGCCTCCAGTTTCGCGCCGCATGCTACCGCCGCTTAGGCATGAACAAGCAGGCCGAGCAGGACGAGTTCACCGTCTACAAGGCACAGCTCTACAAGCACCTCTTCGGCACGCAGCCGCGACTGAATCCCAACCAGATGCGCAAGCGCAGCGACGAGGACCTGGAGAAATATAACCAGCTGGTCGTCGAGGATGAGCAGGAGCCCGACCACGAATACCAGAACGACTACCGCGGTCGCGTGCAGAACCGACGGGTGCACGACGACCTCCAGCCCATGTTCGGCCTGACCTTCGAGCATGCCGACGGCGAGCTCCACGCCACCAAGGCCTTCGACCATCAGGTTGACGAGCTCAACCAGCGGACACGCGGACGGACCATCCACATCAGCAGCCGGCGGTTCACCCTTTCCAGCGACGAGTCGGACAGCTATTTTGCCTATATCGACTCGCTCTCTCAGGTCATCGACGCTTCACGCACAACGCAAGAGGCTTCTGTTGCATTGATCCGGCGCGCCATTGCGAATTCCGTCATCCAGAACTTCGAGGGTGCTATCGACGACCTCTCCACCTACCTGCAGATAGACTCCGCATCAGCGATAGCCCTGTGGCAACGGGCCGTCTGCCAGTCGCGCATCAACGAATTCCAGGCCTCTGAAGGCACCAACATCGACCTCAAGACGGCCAACGTGCTCGGCGACCTGAACCACGCCCTCGCGCTCACCCCTCAGAATCCGTATCTCATCTACAACCGGGGCACGCTCTATGCCCAGCGGGGCGACTACGTGCAGGCCATCGTCGACTTCACCGAGGCCATCCGCCTCGACCCTTCGCTTGCGGAGGCCTATTACAACCGCGGTCTCTGCCACCTCCACCAGGATCATCGCGAGGCAGCCATCCAAGACCTGGGCAAGGCCGGAGAATTGGGACTCTACGATGCCTACAGCATCCTGAAACGGCAACAAAAATAAACAACGACCATAATATATTATATATATGAAAGAACCACTCTCATGGAACCGCATCCTGACAGCCGTGCTCCGCATGCCAGGCGTGAAGGTCGACCGCACCGAGTTTCTCCGCAAAGCCCTCAGCGACTATTGCAACGACTCAAGACTCGACCTGCTCGACAACGTGAGGCCATACGCCATAGTGCCTGACAAAGTCATCGACCGCGTGGCCAAGGCCACCATCAACCGCCACACTGCGCTCGCGACCACCGCCTCGACCATTGCCGGACTGCCTGGCGGACTGGCGATGGCTGCCACCATTCCCGGCGACATCACACAGTATTATTTCCACGTCGTGGTGCTCTCGCAGAAGCTGGCCTACCTGTATGGATTCCCCGACTTCTGCGACGAAGAGGGCGAGCTGAGCGAGACGGCCGGCGACCTGCTCACCATCTTCATGGGGTCGATGATGGGCGTCAAGGTGGCCGACCAGGGCATCAACGAGATTGCGAAGGGCATGGCCCAGCAAGCCGTCGGCCGTCTGCCGCGCGTGGCTATCACGAAGACAGCCGTCTACCCCGTGGTCAGCAAGATTGCCCAGATAGCCGGCATGAAATTCACCCGCGAAGGCTTTGCCAAAGGTCTCGGAAAGCTCATCCCCGTAGCCGGCGGCCTGTTTTCGGGCAGCCTGACGCTTTTCACCTTTACGCCCGGTGCCCGCCGCCTGCAGAAACGTCTGAAAGCACAAAAGATGCATTTCACCGACGGCGACGTCAAGGCACTCGAATACGACAACATCAAGGCTTCATTCCAAAAGGCAGAGCAGAGCCAGTCGCATCCTGAAGGTCGCCAGCGGGCCACGATCCAGCTTATGGTCAACATTGCCAACATGGGCGGGGCGGTCAGTCAGGAGAAATACGGCATCATTGAGCACCGCGTGGCCAAGTCGGGCCTCGACTCCGACGAGAAGCTCGAGATCCTCGGCAACATCGGCACCGCCGAAGGCCATCAAAGCGATTTCAGCTACGATGTCGACTTCGAGCTCCTGGCCTCGGACGCCGACGAAGCCCGCCAGGCTCTCGAAGCGATGCTCCAGGTAGCACGCGCCGACAATGCCGACCCCAGCATGCCCGAACGCATGTATCTCACCATGACGGCCAAGGCCCTGGGCCTCAGCAAGGAAGAATTTGAAGAACTAATGAACCATTGACTTATGAGCACCCCACACATCAGCGCCCGGAAAGGCGACATAGCCGAGAGTGTCATTATGGCAGGCGACCCCCTGCGCGCCAAGTTCATGGCTGAACATTTCCTCGACAATCCCCAGCAGTTCAACAATGTCCGTGGCATGCTTGGCTTCACCGGAACCCGCCAGGGCCGGCGCATCAGCGTCATGGGCCACGGCATGGGCATACCCTCAATCGGCATCTATAGCTACGAGCTCTATCATTTCTACGACGTGCAGACCATCATCCGCGTGGGCTCAGCCGGTTCGCTGACACGCGAACTGAACCTCGGCGACCTCGTCCTGGCCATGGGCGCATGCACCAACAGCAACTACGCCGCACAATACGAGCTGCCGGGCACCTACGCCCCTATCGCCGACTTCCAGCTGCTGCGCCGTGCAGCCGACGTCTGCGATGAGCGAGGCTACAACTATCGCGTCGGCAACGTCTACTCGTCCGACGTCTTCTACAGCGAGAACGCCCACAACGACAAGTGGATCAAGATGGGCGTGCTCGCCGTCGAGATGGAGGCGCCGGCCCTCTACATGAATGCTGCGCGCGCAGGCCGACGGGCACTGACCATCTGCACCATCTCCGACCACATCCTCACGGGCGAGGAAACCACCCCAGAGGAACGGCAGACATCGTTCACCCGCATGATGGACGTCGCCTTCTCCATTGTCTGAGCCCGTTCTGTTTAACCTCAGTTAAGTCTTTAAACGAATGTAAATTTCAGGCATCGAGGCGCAAACAAGGTTTAAAGCCCGATTTTGAAATGTTAAAATGCAAGAAAAGTGACCGACAATTTGGCAGTTTCCCAAAAAATGACCTTATATTTGCATCGTCTGAAAGTGACAAAAAAGAGTATTTAACAAAACAGAAGCGAATATGAAAAAGATTGCAAATTATCTGGTTCCGGCCCTGAGCCTGGTGGCCATTGTTTTCTCGGTAGCAGCATTCAACAAGACAAATGCAGCCAACGCGTCGGCACAGGTGCTGGCCTCAACCGAAGGGACGGCATCGATGCCCGCCGTCCAGCCGGTCGACCTGACCTATGCAGCCGAAAAGGCGCTGCCCGCCGTCGTGTATATCAAGAACACCCAGAACTCGAAGACGCAGACCGTCGAGTACAGCGACCCCTTCGAGGACTTCTTCAGCGACCCCTTCGGCGGATTCTTCGGCCGTGGCCAGGGGCAGGGACAGAAGCGCCAGCGCCAGGTGCAGACCCCGAAGCGCCAGTCAGCCGGCTCGGGCGTGATCATCTCGGCCGACGGCTATATCGTGACCAACAACCACGTGGTTGACGGTGCCGACGAACTGCTGGTGACGCTCAACGACAACAAGGAGTTCTCGGCCCGCATCATCGGTGCAGACAAGACGACCGACCTGGCCCTCATCAAGATTGACGGCAAGCAGCTGCCTGCCATCGTCATCGCCAATTCCGACGACGTGAAGGTGGGCGAATGGGTGCTGGCCGTAGGCAATCCGCTTGGACTGAACAACACGGTGACCGCCGGCATCATCTCGGCCAAGGCACGCACACTGGGCGCCAACGGCGTGGAGTCGTTCATCCAGACTGATGCAGCCATCAACCAGGGCAACTCCGGCGGCGCACTCGTCAACACGCGCGGCGAGCTGGTGGGCATCAACGCCATGCTGTCATCGCCCACGGGCTCTAACATCGGTTACGGTTTTGCCATCCCCACCTCTATTATGAACAAGGTGGTCGACGACCTGAAGCAGTATGGCACCGTTCAGCGCGCCATGATCGGCATCCAGGGCTCCGACGTGAGCCGCTATGTCGACTCAGAGAAGGATAAGGGCAACGAGGTTGACCTCGGCACGATGGAAGGCATCTACGTGGCTGAGGTCGTCGAGGACGGCGCTGCCGAGGATGCTGGTCTGAAGAAGGGCGACGTGATCACCCACATCGACGGCAAGAAAGTCACGAAGTTCGGCGAACTCTCGGGCATGATTGCCCAGAAGCGCCCCGGCGACAAGGTGACGCTGACCTACCTGCGCGACAAGAAGAAGCAGACGGCCACGCTGACCCTGAAGAACGAGCAGGGCAACACGAAGGTGGTGAAGAATGCCGACATGGACGTCCTGGGCGCCGACTTCCGCGAGGTGACCAAGGCCCAGAAGGAGCAGCTCGACATCAACTACGGCCTTGAGGTCATCAAGCTGAATGGTGGCAAGATGAAGGATGCCGGCGTGCCCAAGGGCTTCATCATCCTGCGCGTCAACGACGAGCCGATGCGCACGTTCGACGACCTGCAGGAGGCCGTCAAGGAGGCCAACTCGTCGAAGGAGCAGATGCTCGTCATCCGCGGCATCTATCCCACGGGCAAGCGCGGCGGCTTCGTCATCTATCTCAACGACGACGAGGATTAGTCGCTGGTTGATCCCGGCTGAATAAAAAGGCACAGCGGTACGGAGAGCCCCATTTTCTCCTGCCTCTGTGCCTTTATAGTAACTACTCAGCACCCCGAAATGAGATGTCATCAGGACTCGTTAATCTTTCATAAACTTGATTTTGTTTCAAATCCAAACCATTGTTAATGTGTGT
>JAFTGI010000171.1 GCA_017458195.1 Prevotella sp. | reverse complement strand
TGCTGACCATCAGTGATATGATATAAAGACCCTCCCCCTGCCCCTCCCTAAAGTGCGGGGAGTGTATAGACTTGGCATCTGAATGATAGATTGTTGTTTAAACAATTATAATAACTAACTACTCCCCGCCCTTTAGGGAGGGGTCGGGGGTGGGTCATTTGATTATGAAAAAACAGAAGAAACCGAACAAGAAACTCCAGTGGCTGAAGTTCATCGTGGTGCTTGCGCTCTACCTGCTCTTCCTCTACTGGGTCAAGTCGTGGCTGGGCCTCATCGTCGTGCCCTTCATCTACGACGCCTATATCTCGAAGAAAATCAACTGGCAGTGGTGGAAGGACGCCGAAGGCCCCATCCGCACGGTCATGTCGTGGGTCGATGCCATCGTCTTCGCCCTCGTGGCCGTCTATTTCATCAACCAGTTCTTCTTCCAGAACTACGTTATCCCCTCCTCGTCGCTCGAGAAGTCGCTGCTCACCGGCGACTACCTGTTCGTTTCGAAGGTCAGCTACGGCCCGCGCATCCCGCAGACCCCGCTGACCGTGCCCCTGACGCAGCACACGCTGCCCCTGGGCGGCATCAAGTCGTACATCGAGTGGCCCCACTGGGACTATCGCCGCGTGAAGGGCCTGGGCACGGTGGAGCTCAACGACATCGTCGTCTTCAACTATCCCGCCGGCGACACCATCCTGTCGAACTACGAGACGGAGTACTACCGCCTGTGCTATGACTTCGGCGAGCAGATCTACGCCCAGCAGCACCCCGACATGCAGCCGCTCGACTCGGTCAGCCGCACGGAGCAGCGCCGCATCTTTGCCGACGCCTACGAGCTCGGCCGCCAGTACGTCCGCGCCAACTGGCTGCAGTTCGGTCAGGTGGACACGCGCCCGACGGACCGCCGCGAGAACTACGTGAAGCGCTGCGTGGGCCTGCCCGGCCAGACGCTGCAGGTGAAGAATCGCATCGTCTATCTCGACGGCCAGCCCAACAAGGAGCCCGACCAGGTGCAGTATCAGTACTACGTGCAGTTCCAGCCGCAGGCCGTGCTCACCGACGCGTTCCTCAAGGAGAACGGCATCACCTGCGAGGACCTCGGACTGACGCCGCCCGACCGCGGTGTGCTCAAGAGCGAGGGCCAGATCAAGCTGCTGCCCAGCCAGACGCAGGTCGTCATGCCCATGACGCAGAAGACCCTCGACGTGCTGCGCCAGCGCACCGACCTCGTGGCCAGCATCGAGCCCGTCAACGACCGCTCGGAGGATCTCTATCCGCGCAACGGCAACCTCCACTGGACGCGCGACAACTACGGCCCCATCTGGATTCCCAAGAAGGGCGAGTCGATCGACCTGACGCTCGACAACATCGCCATCTATGAGCGGCCCATCCGTATCTACGAGCAGAACGACCTTGAGGTGACCCCCGACGGCAAGATTATGATCAACGGCGAGGAGGCCACGAGCTACACGTTCAAGATGGACTACTACTGGATGCAGGGCGACAACCGCCACAACTCGGCCGACTCGCGCTACTGGGGCTTCGTGCCCGAGGACCACATCGTCGGCAAGCCCATCTTCATCTGGTGGTCGAGCGACCCCGACCGCCGCTTCTTCTCCGGCATCCGCTGGAACCGCCTGTTCCGGATGGTCGACAACATTAAATGAGAAATGAGAAGTGAGAAATGAGAAATGAAAATGAAGAAATGTTTAAATGGGCTGCGCCGGAAATGACTGCCGGAGCATTTCTCCATTTCTCATTTTCATTTCTCATTTCTCACTTCTCATTTCTCATTTAAATAAAGATAAAACCTCATGCGAAGCCTGTTACGTTTTCTTCTCGCGCTGGCGATGGCAATGCTCCTGATGATGTTCGTCAGGGCCACAGGCTTCACGGTCTTTGCCGTCGACGGGGAGGCACTGCAGCCAACGCTCCTCGAGGGCGACCGCGTGATGGTCAACCGGTGGAGCTACGGTCTGCGGACGGGCGGACAGGGTTCGCTGTTCAGCTACGGACGACTGTGCCGGCAGCGCGTCAGCCGCGGCGACCTCGTGGCCTTCGACGACCCGCGGACAAAGGCCGACGGCGGCACGGGCGGCGTGCTCATCTGCCGCTGCGTGGCCGGCCCGGGCGATACGGTCAGCCCTGAAGGGCAGCCGCTCGTCGTGCCCAGCGAGCAGGACTGCGCCGACTGCGACTACTACTGGCTCGAGTCGCTCTCGCCCGACAGCACCGCGCTCGACTCCCGCCTGCTGGGCCCCATCTCCGAACAGCTTATCATCGGGCGCGTCATGGCAGTGGTCTACAGCCGCGAGCCTGGCCACGGCCTTTTCGGCGGTTGGCGCGGTCACCGAACGTTTATGCCACTATGACGACGACCTGCCTGCTCTCGACGACTTATTTCGGTCCCATCCAGTGGTATCAGAAGCTCTATCGCTACGACCGCGTGCTGATCGAAGCCCATGAGAGCTATCAGAAGCAGACCTACCGCAACCGCTGTCTCATCGCCACCACGCAGGGTGTGCAGGCGCTGACTATTCCCATTGAACATTTACCATTGACCATTGACCATTCTGCATTGACCATTGAACATTTACCATTGACCATTGACCATTCTGCATTGACCATTGAACATTTACCATTGACCATTG
>JAFTGI010000170.1 GCA_017458195.1 Prevotella sp. | reverse complement strand
CGGTTCTGCCGCCGAGAAATCCGCCCCCGCCACTGTGCTCGGCGGTTCTGCCGCCGAGAATCCCGCGCTCACCCCCGTCGATTATGTCTCGACCCTCGTCGGCACCCTCTCGAAGCATTCCCTCTCGACGGGCAACACCTACCCCGCCGTGGCCCTGCCCTGGGGCATGAACTTCTGGACCCCCCAGACGGGCAAGATGGGCGACGGCTGGCAGTACGTCTACACCGAGGACAAGATCCGCGGCCTGAAGCAGACCCACCAGCCCTCCCCCTGGATCAACGACTACGGCCAGTTCGCCCTCATGGCCACCACCGGCGAGCCCCGCTTCGATGAGGACGCCCGCGCCTCGTGGTTCAGCCACAAGGCCGAGACGGCCACACCTTATTATTATAGTGTCTACCTGGCCGACTGGGACGTCACGGCCGAGCTGACGCCCACCGAGCGCGCCGCCCTCGTCCGCTTCACGTTCCCCGAGACCCGCCAGGCCAACATCATCGTCGACGCCTTCGACGGCGGCTCACAGGTCAGCGTCGACGCCCAGCACCGCCGCATCACGGGCTACACCGTGAAGAACAGCGGCGGCGTGCCCCAGAACTTCCGCAACTACTTCGTCATCGAGTTCTCAAAGCCCTTCACCCTCAACCAACACATCGACGACCGTGGCCGCCAGGGCGCCGTCGTCACCTTTGCCACGCGCCGCGGCGAGCAGGTCCTGCTGCGCGTCGCCTCCTCGTTCATCAGCGAGGAGCAGGCCGTCCGCAACCTCGGGGAGCTCGGTCGTCGCACCTTCGAGCAGGTCAGCGCCGACGGTCGCCAGCGCTGGAACGACGTCCTGGGCCGCATTGAGATTGACAGCAAGACTATTGAAGCCCCCTCGGGGGCCGTAGGGGGGGCTCCCTCTACTTTTTACAGCTGCCTCTACCGCTCGGTCCTCTTCCCCCGTTCGTTCTATGAGATTGATGCTCAGGGCAATCCCGTCCACTACAGCCCCCACACGGGCGAGACGCTGCCCGGCTATTATTTCACCGACACGGGCTTCTGGGACACCTTCCGCTGCCTGTTCCCCCTCCTGAACCTCGTCTATCCCGAGATGAACGAGAAGATGCAGGCGGGCCTCGTCAATTGCTATAAGGAGAGCGGCTTCCTGCCCGAGTGGGCCAGCCCCGGCCACCGCGGCTGCATGGTCGGCAACAACTCCGCCTCCGTCGTCGCCGACGCCTGGCTGAAGCTCACCGCCGCGGCCGCCACTGTGCCCGACGGTTCAGCCGTCGGGAATCCCCCCTACGACATCGAGACCCTCTGGCAGGCCGTCAAGCACGGTGCCAACGCCGTCCATCCCAGCGTCCCCTCGACGGGCCGCCTCGGTTGGGAATACTATAACAAGCTCGGCTACGTCCCCTATAACGTCGGCATTAACGAGAACGTCGCCCGCACCCTGGAGTATGCCTACGACGACTGGTGCATCTACAAGCTCGGTCAAGCCCTCGGCAAGAAGGCCAAGGAGCTGAAGCCTTTCAAGGAGCATGCCCTGAACTATAAGAACGTTTTTGACAAGGAGACCAACCTCATGCGCGGCCGCAACGAGGACGGCACGTTCCAGTCGCCATTCTCGCCCCTGAAGTGGGGCGACGCCTTCACCGAGGGCAACGCCTGGCACTACACGTGGTCGGTCTTCCATGACCCCGAAGGCCTCATCCGCCTCATGGGCGGCCGCGACGTCTTCGTCCAGATGCTCGACTCCGTCTTCAATGTGCCGCCCCTCTTCGACGAGAGCTACTACGGCGCCGTCATCCACGAGATCCGCGAGATGCAGATCATGAACATGGGCAACTACGCCCATGGCAACCAGCCCATACAGCACATGATCTACCTCTACGACTGGGCCCTGCAGCCCTGGAAGGCGCAGCAGCGCGTCCGCGAGGTCATGGAGCGCTTCTACAACGCTCAGCCCGACGGCTACTGCGGCGACGAGGACAACGGCCAGACCTCGGCCTGGTATGTCTTCTCGGCCCTCGGCTTCTATCCCGTCTGCCCGGGCTCAGGCCAGTATGCACTGGGCACGCCCCTGTTCCCCCGCGTCGTTGTCCATCTGCCTGGGGGCAAGGACCTCACGATCGAGGCTGACGACGTCCGCCATCCCTACATCGGCGCGATGACCCTCAACGGCCAGCCCTACGACCGCAACTACCTGGAGCACGCCGACCTCATCCGTGGCGCCCGCATCCACTACCGGATGCAGCCCCAGCCCAACCGCCAGCGCGGCACGGCCCCCGACGCCGCCCCCTACTCCTTCACCCAAGAATTAGAAAAGAAATGACCCGCAAGCTCATTATAGCCTGTCTCGTAAATAATTAGAAATGACCCGCAAGCTCATCATAGCCTGTCTCGTAAGCTGCAACATTGTTGCAGCCTCCGCCCAGAAAGTCCTGACCGACTGGAGCATCACCGACGACTGCACCGCCGAGCCCGTCGGCTTCGAGGCCGACCTCACCCCCCTGTTCGACAAGAACGACCTCTCGGTCTTCACCATCGCCGACTTCCAGGGCACCGAGGAGGTCATCCTGCATGCCCGCCGCCCCTACGTGCTCAAGGGCTTCACCATCGTCAGCAGCGACCAGGCCGACGCCGACCTCAAGCAGCTGCAGCTCCAGGTGTCGGAGGACGGCCAGTCGTGGCGCACCGTCCGCACCTACTCCGTCTCCTTCACCGGCCGCCACACCGAGCGCCAGTTCAACGGCGGCCCCAGCACCGCCTACAGCCACTTCCGCATCGGCTTCAAGCAGAACAACGGCGCCTCCGAGCTCCGCATCAGCGACATCCAGCTCCTGGGCTATCCCCTCAGCGACGACGACAACCTGGCCACCGCAGCGAACGGCACCATCACCGGTGCCCCGAAGGTGCGCAACATTGCCAATCTCATTGACGACGCGCCCTCGACCATGACCGAAATCCAGAATGCCGACCGCCAGCAGATTGACAACTTCGACGGACAGACGCGCTACAACGGCCTGCAGAACGCCTGGGTGCAGTATGAGTTCCAGGAGCCCACTGCCATCTCGGCCTACGCCGTCGGCCTCACCACCAGCGCCAACCGCGACCGGCGCCCCTCCTGCTGGGAGCTCCTGGCCAGCGACGACGGCTCCGAATGGGTGACGCTCGACCTCCAGCACAACGCCGCCTCGATGGCCATCGACCTCTACGAGCAGCGCTACGAGCTCGGACGGCCCGGCGCCAACGTCGACTATGCCGGCGTGGCCGAGCGGCTGATGCGCTTCTGCGAGGAGAACCTCGAGCGCCGACAGGGCACCGGCGGCCTCTACTGGATCTGCGACTGGTCGGCCAATCCGCAGAACGTCAACGAGGACTGGGGTGGCTACTGGTGGGCAGCGCATGCCGTCGACAACTATCTCGACGCTTATGAGCGCACGCAGCTCTCGTCGAAGCTCAGCAAGATCCAGCAGCTCGTCAACGGCACCCGCGCCCGCAACGGCAACACGCTCATCAACCATTTCTACGACGACATGGAGTGGCTCGCACTGGCCCTGCTGCGCGCCAGCCAGATGAACGCGACGCTCAACCGCCAGTACTACAACCAGGTCATCACCCTGTTCGACGACATCGTCGGCGGATGGGACGACATGGACGGCGGCGGCATCCACTGGAACAAGAACATCACGGGCGACGGCAAGGGCAAGAACTCATGCTCCAACGGCCCGGCACTCATCCTCGCCGCCCGCCTCTATCAGCACACGCAGGAGGAGAAATACCTCGACTGGGCACGCCGCATCTACGAATACATGCGCGACCACAACCGCTTCCCCGACGGCGTCGTCAAGGACACGCCCCAGAACGACAACCACGAGGTGACGTTCTCCTACAACCAGGGCACCTGGGTGGGCGGACTGCTCGAGATGTACAAGATCACCGGCGACGAGGTCTACCGCCAGACGGCCACCGACCTGCTCGACCTGCTGATGTTCGGCAAGTGGTATTCGCCCCACGGCATCATGAACGAGCGCCAGAACTACAACCAAGACGACGGTGGCCTCTTTAAGGGCATCTTCATCCGCTACCTCACCGACTGGATTCTTTCAGGCTGCCTCGACGCCGACCGCCAGTACCGCTACGCCAAGTGGCTGACGGAGCAAGCCCGCTCAGCCGCCCTGTCGTCAATCCTGAAGCCCGAGTTCATCATCAACCCCTACTGGAACCAGCAGTATGCCAACGCCAACGTCACCCACGACACCTCGCGCCAGCAGTCGGGCATGATGCTCATGGAGGCTGTCACGCGACTGCAGCGCGCCGGCATCCTGACCGCCGACTACGGCCTGACCAACCCGAACATCGGGCGTCCCTTCCGTTTCTATCGCCTCAACATCACCGAGACGCAGAACTCCGGCGACGTCATGCTCGGCTCATGGAAGCTCTACGGTCCCGCCACGACGGCCATCACGTCGCCCCGCGTCCTGCCCGTCGCACCCGCGCTGCAGCCCCGCGACCTCCTCGGCCGTCCCAGTGACAGCGCCCGCATCCTCATCCAGAACGGCAAGAAATACATGAACAAATAATCCCCCTCTCCGACATGAAAAGAATAATTCCCGCCCTCCTTCTGTCCTTCCTTGTAAGCTGCAACAATGTTGCAGCCACAACAGCCTCCTCCGAGCAGGCCCTCACCGACGTCCGCCGCGCCATCGAAATGGTCGACGCCACGATGCTGCACGGCTTCACCGGCGGCACGACCACACTCCGCATGTACGACACCTACAACACGCAGACCCAGCAGGGCAGCGGCACCGCCGACGTGTGGCCCTACACCGCAGCCATGGAGGCCCACTGCTCAGTCCTCGAGGCCCTCGACATGCTCAAGGACGAGGCCCCGGAGCTCTATCAGGACAACCACGACCGCTTCGTCACCCGCCTGAAGCAGCTCTTCGACTGCCTCGACTTCTACCGCGGCACCTACACGCTCAACTCTTATGCCCAGATCAAGAGCTGGAGCATCTACGGCGTGCACCGCAGCAACACCCGCGGCTCGGCCGCCGTCACGGGCATCGAGAACGTCTACGACGACCAGATGTGGCTTTGCCGCGAGCTCGTCCGGGCCTACCGCCTGACGGGCGACGACGCCTACCTGACCAAGGCCGAATACCTGGCCAACTACTGCATCGACGGCTGGGACTGCTGCCTCGACCAGAACGGCCAGGAGTACGGCGGCATCACATGGGGCCCCGGCTACAACTCGAAGCACTCCTGCTCCAACGGCCCCCTCATCCAGCCCCTCGTCTGGCTCTATGAGATCTACAAGACCGACGACGAGCAGCAGAACCTGCGCTACTTCTACATCCTGCCCGACGGCACCCGCACCAACGAGATGCGCCGCCACTCCGACGTCTATCTCGACTTTGCCAAGAAGATCTACGCCTGGCAGAAGCAGAAGCTCTACAACTCGTCAACCGGCGTCTACTGGGACATGCTCGGAGCCCCCGGCGAAATCAAATACGTCGGCGAGGGCCGCAACAAATATCGCGACCACGTCGACACGGGCAACCCCACCGGCACGGCCTACACCTACAACACGGGCACGATGCTGGCCGGAGCGGCCGAGCTCTATCGCATCACCGCCGAGCAGAACTACTTCGACGACCTGAACACGGTCTGCCAGAAGTCGTTCACCTACTTCGCCAAGGGCACCCGCATCGGAGGCGTCGTCTTCCGCTCCTGGCCCAGCGACCCGAAGGCCGAGGAGGGCTTCAACACATGGTTCGACGACGTGCTCATGCGGGCCTACGTCGACGCCTATCCCTACAACACGACCGTCTACAACGGACTGCCCTACGCCCAGAACGCCCTCGAGTCGTTCCAGCAGAACCTCGACTATGCCTACGAGCACTTCAACCGTTCCGCCATGCTGCCCATCAACCTGCTTGAGGGCTGGGATGTCTCCACGGGCAATCCCGACGTCACGAAGGGCTTCCATCAGATGGCCTTCGCCTCCGAGCTGGCCATGCTGGCCGTCTGGCATCAGCGTATGGCCCGCGAGGCCGCCGCAGTCAGTTCGCCCCGCTCCGCCGCCCCGTCGTCCCACGCCTATTTCAACCTCAACGGACGGAAGGCCGGCACCGACCTCGACACCCTGCCGCAGGGGCTGTACGTGACGAAGGGGAAAAAGGTCCTGAAGTGATTTTCCTTCTTCGTTATACCGGAATTCCGGAATAACGGAATACCGCAATCACCGGAATAACGGAATACCGGAATACCGAAATACCGAAATACCGCAAAAAGAAAAAGAATGAAAGAGCGAATCCCATTCCTCGATTATCTCCGCGTGGTGGCCTGCCTGATGGTGATGCTCGTCCACGCCAGTGAAAACTTCTACGGCGCAGACACCAGCGTCGGACTGGCCAGCAACATGTCGATGCTGCTCAACGACCAGAACCGCTTCTGGGTCAGCTTCTGGGACGGCGGCGTCTCGCGCACGGCCGTGCCACTGTTCATGATCACGTCGGCCTTCCTGCTCGTGCCCACCTCGCTCAGCATGACCCAGTTCTACCGCCGCCGCTTCCTGCGCATCCTGCCCCCCTTCGTGCTGTTCCTCGTGCTCTACAGCGTGCTGCCCCTCCTCTGGGGAGGCACCACCCCGGAGCAGGCCGCGCACGACCTCAAGCTGCTGCCCTTCAACTTCCCCTCGCTGGCCGGCCACCTGTGGTTCATGTACCCTCTGATTTAGCTCTATCTCATCATTCCCGTCGTGTCGCCATGGCTGCAGCAGGCCTCCGCCCGCGACGAGCGCATCTTCATCGGCCTGTTCGCCTTCACCACGCTGACGCCCTGGCTCCATCGCTTCGTCACGCCTGAGCTGTGGGGCGAATGCTTCTGGAACGGTTTCACTGCCTTCTGGTATGTCTCCGGCTATCTGGGCTATCTCGTCCTGGCCCACTACATCCGCGTCCATCTGAACTGGTCGCGCCAGCGCCGCCTCCGCGTCGGAGCCCTCTGCTTCGTCGTCGGCGCCCTGTTCACGGCCTGGTCGTTCTGGTGGAAGGGCGCGCCCGGCAGCCCCATCGAGACGCCTCTGCTCGAGTGGGCGTGGGAGTTCTGCACCCCCAACGTCCTGCTGGCTACGTTCGGTCTGTTCCTGCTTTTCACGTGCATTGAGCGCCGCGAGGCTCCCGCATGGATCACGCAGCTGTCGAAGATGACCTTCGGCATGTACCTCATGCACATGTTCTTCCTCACCCCCATCGCCACGCTCTTCATCCAGGGCAACCCCGCCGCCCCGCAGCTGCCCGTAGGCCTCTGCATACCCGTCATTGCCGTGCTGACCTACCTGTGCTGCGCCCTGACGACGAAGCTCCTCTCTCTGCTGCCCGGCAGCAAGTGGATTGTCGGCTGCTGACAGTCATCGGCAGCGGCGCACAAAATTATTTCAAAGCCACTGAATACTATTTCAAAGCCACTGAACACTATTTCAAAGGCACTGAATACTATTTCAGTGGCTTTGAAATAATTTTGTGCGTTTGTTTCTTTGGTAAGCAATTCGACTTCAACCAGACCGTCAAGAACCTGCCCTCAGGCGTCTACAAGCTGACCGCCAAGGCTGCCTATCGCTACGGCAGCAGCGAGGCACTGGAGTACACTGAAATCCAGAAAGGCACGGAAACGAAGAACGCCACGCTCTATGCCACCGTCGGCGACAAGACCGTCAGCACGAAGGTGATGAACCGCTACGACGGCGCCTCCACGACCGACCTGGCCAACGGCAGCGGCTCCGTGACAGTGAACGACCTCTACGTGCCCAACTCGTCGGCCGCCGTCCAGGCCTGGTTCAATGCCGGTCAGTACGCTAACGAGGTTGAGTTTGAGGTGCCGGCTGAGGGCGACGTGACCATCGGCATCGTCAAGACCGAACTGCCCGGTGCAGGCGACTACACCGTCATCGGCCCCTGGACGCTGACCCGCGTGGGCGACGTTGACAAAGAGCTCAACGTGACCATCAACCACGAACGCTACCCCACCAAAGGCTACGGGGCCGACGTAGTGGAAGTCGACCTCAGCGAGGCTAAGGCATGGCTCGGCGTCAGCAATCTGACCACCAGCATGCTGCGCATTGAGAACCCCGACGGCACGCTCATCAGCGACTATCCCCCCTACGACGGATGGTTCAACGGCGAGGGCGTTGCCGAGACTTGGGGTACCACCACCATGATCTGCGTGAAGTTCTTCGAGGCTATCCCTGACGGCAAATTCTCAATCTGCGACATGAACGGCGCCGACGAGGTGGGCAAGACCTACACCGTGAAGTGGCAGCTGGTCAACGGCGAGAAGTTCGTGCGCTACACCATCAACGTGACGTTCGTCGAGCCTGAGGCTGTCGAGCTGGAGGTCGTCGACAAGGGCATCGTCGCCAGCGTGGAGTACGATTCAAACGAAGAGCAGTACACAGAAAAAGTCGTGTCGCTGACCGACGAGCAGGTGAGCACCATCTGCGGGGAGCTGGGCATCAGCTCGCTCAGCGAGGCCAAAGTCTACGGCTACAACCCCACCACGGGCAAGCTCCTGTCAGTCTTTGACGGCTATGACGGCTGGCGCGATGCTAACGGCGACTTTGCCAAGCATACGGGCGACGCCCAGGTGCCGGCCTGCGTGAAGTACGCCGACGGACAGAACTACTACTGCTACAACATCGCCAACCTTGATGCGCAGACCATCAAGTGTTACTGGGTTATTGCCAACGACGTGAAGGGCGTGCTCGTCGAGATCGACTTCATCTATGACATCACCAACGGCATCACCTCGGTTGAGGACGCCGCCACGGGCGCCAAGCTGTTCAACCTCGCTGGCCAGAAGGTTCAGAAGGCCGGCAAGGGCCTCTACATCGTCGGCGGCAAGAAGGTCATCTTCTAAGGGCCATCGGGCTTTACATCGATAAAAAAATTGGGGAAAAGCAAGTTTTTTCCCCAATTTTTTTATGGTCTGAATTATTATGCCTATCTTTGCAGAACAAAACTATCAGACTATGGCAAAGAGAATCTTATTGACGGCCCTGACAGCACTCGCAGTGCTCACCATCGGGGCACAGGAGCGACTGACCGACTATGTGGATCCCTACATCGGCTCGGGCGGCCACGGACACGTGTTCGTGGGCGCCAACGTGCCCTTCGGAATGGTGCAGCTCGGCCCCAGCGAGAAGTCGCGCGGATGGGACTGGACCTCGGGCTATCACTACAGCGACTCCGTCATCATCGGCTTCGCCCACCTGCACCTCTCGGGCACGGGCTGCGGCGACCTCGGCGACCTGGCCTTCCTGCCCGTCAATGACCCGCAGCAGCGCGAGATCAAGTTCAGCCACGACCAGGAGACCGTCCAGCCCGGCTACTACCGCCTCAAGACCGACGACGTCGACGTGGAGCTGACGGCCACGCAGCGCGTGGGATTCCATCGCTATACCTTTGCACAGCGCCGCGGACAGCTGCTCATCGACCTGAATGAGGGCATCGGCGACATCCCGCTGGTGACCGACCTGCGGCAGGTGGACGAGACGACGCTCGAGGGCGTGCGCCGTTCGCGCGGCTGGGCCCCCCGCCAGGAGGTCTACTTCACCGTCAAGTTCAATGTCAGCGTGCGCCTCTGGGAGCCGCTGCCCGGCCTGGGGCTCGTCGACCTCTACGATGTGCGCACGCCGCTGCTCATGAAAGTGGCCCTCTCGCCCGTCAGTTGCGAGAAGGCCACGCAGAACATGGAGGCCGAGTTGCCCGGATGGGACTTCGACCAGACCCGGCAGGCCGCCAGCGACGCCTGGGAGCAGGAGCTCGGGCGCATCCGCATCCAGACGCCGAACGAGCAGGACCGCCGCATCTTCTATACGGCCATGTATCATCTCATGGTGGCGCCCTCCGTCTTCTGCGATGCCGACCGGCAGTATCGCGGCAGCGACGGCAAGGTCTACGACGGCGACTTCACTAACTACACGACGCTGTCGCTCTGGGACACCTACCGCGCCTTCCATCCGCTGATGACGCTCATCTATCCCGAACTGCAGGCCGACTACGCCGAGACGTTCATCAAGATCTTCGAGCAGCAGGGACGCCTGCCCATCTGGCACCTCTGGGGCTCCGAGACCGACTGCATGGTGGGCTCGTCGGCCGTGCCCGTGCTGGCCGACCTCGTGCTGAAGGGCTTCGTGCGCCATCCCGAGCGTGCCTTCGAGGCCATGAAGCAGTCGCAGCTGCAGGATGTGCGCTCGCTCGGGCTGCTCCGCCAGTATGGCTATATCCCCTACGACAAGGAGCCGTCGAACGAGACCGTCGCCAAGGCGCTCGAATACTGCCTCGACGAGGACGGTCTGGCCCGCGTGGCCAAGCTGTTAGGCAAGGGTTCCGATTATGAATATTTCCTCGAGCGCAGCCAGTCGTACAAGAAATACTTCGACCCTGAACTGCAGTTCATGCGCGCTCTCGGCAGCGACGGAAAGTTCCGTCCCGAGTTCGACCCCATCAAGGTGATCCACCGCGCCGACGACTACACCGAGGGCAACGCCTGGCAGTACACATGGCTCGTGCCCCACGACGTCCACGGGCTCATCCGTCTCTTTGGCGGCGAGGAGCCCTTCCTGCGGAAGCTCGACGAGTTCTTCACCACCGAGGGCGACATGGGCCCCGAGGCCTCGCCCGACATCAGCGGCTTCATCGGCCAGTATGCCCACGGCAACGAGCCCAGCCACCATATCATCTATCTCTACAACTACGCCGGAGAGCCCTGGAAGGCCGCGCCCAAGCTGCGCTACGTCATGCGCCATCTCTACCACGCCGCCCCCGACGGTCTCTGCGGCAACGAGGACGTCGGTCAGATGTCGGCCTGGTATATCCTCTCCTCCCTGGGCCTCTATCAGGTGGAGCCCAGCGGCGGCCGCTTCATCATCGGCACGCCCCTCTTCCCCCGCGCCGAGGTCAACGTCGGCGATGGCCGCACGCTCGTCATCAACGCCCGCAACCTGACCGACCAGAACATCTACGTCCAGTCCGTCCGCCTCAACGGCAAGTCATACAGCAAGACCTACATCGACTTCGACCAGCTCCGCCAAGGCGCCACCCTTGACTTCCAGATGGGCCCCCGCCCCAGCAAATGGGGCACCGCCGTCAAGGATCGGCCGTAGTCAGGGGGGCGCATCAGAGCAGGTCGAGGCAGCGCTCGATGAAGATGCCGCAGAGGTGGTCCTCGACGTCGCGGTTGCGGTCGATCATGCGGCTGACGACGTCCATGGCGCGGCGGGTGGCGTCAGAGAGCTTCTGGCCGCCCTCCATGGAGCCGATGAGGACGGCTGAGAAGATGTCGCCGGTGCCGTGGAAGAGGCCGGGAATGATGTCATAGGGATGGAAGAAATAGCTGCCGTCGGCGCCATCGTAGCCGCAAACCTGCGGCTGTCCGTCAATCAGGCAACTGGTGATGATGGCGGAGTGGGCACCGAGGCCGGTGATGGTGTCGAGCAGCTGCCGGGCTTCGTCGCGGCTGACGCCCTCGTCGCGGTAGGGCACACCGCAGAGCAGACAGGCCTCGGTGTAGTTCGGCTTGGCCACATGGGCGACGCTGACCATGCGGCGCATCAGCTCGACCTGCTTCTGGGTCATGCCGTTGTAGAGGCTGCCGCCGTCGCCCATGACGGGGTCGACGTAGACGGTGCAGCCCTGCGCGGCCTGCTGGCGACAGAAGTCGCTGACGAGCTGCGCCTGCTCGGGGTTGAACATCAGGCCGGTGCAGATAGCGTCGAAGTGGAAGCCGAGGCGCTGCCAGACGGGTATGGTCTGGCGCATATACTCGGTGGTGTCGAGCTGTGCATAGTCGCCATAGTTGAGCGTGTTCGACACGAGCATCGTCGGCAGGTTGAAGGCCGGCAGGCCCATATACGACAGGATGGGCAGCATGGCAGCCATGCCCACCTTGCCGTAGCCCGCAATATCGTTAATCAGGAGGATTTGCTTCATTCTTCTAAGGGAAAGAAATTGACGTAATTGACATGATTTTTTTCTGCACGGTGTTCCGTTTACAAAATTATGTCAATTATGTCAATTCCTTTCCTTACATATTAGTCATTTACAAAATTACTTTCCGTTCAACGGATGGTTCGCAGGTTTTTCTCGAGCTGCGCCGTCGAGCTGGCGCCGACGAGCACCGACGTGACGCCGCGCTGACGCAGAATCCAGCGCAGGGCGTGCTCGGCCAGGGTGCGGCCCTCGCGGCTGGCCTCGTCGTTCCACTGGCGCAGCTGGGCGAGCAGCTCGGGGGTGAGCATCTCGTGCTTGAGGAACTTCTCCTTGGCCATGCGCGAGTCCTGCGGGATGCCGTTCAGGTAGCGGTCGGTCAGCAGTCCCTGGGCCAGCGGCGAGAACGAGATGAAGCCCACGCCATGGTCGGCGCAGAAGTCCATGATGCCCTCCTCCTGGGGGGCGCGGTCGAGCATGTTCAGTCGGCCCTGATAGATGAGCAGGGGCACGTCGTGCGCCTTCAGGTATTCGTAGGCCGTGCGCGTGGCCTCCAGCGGCCAGCGCGAGATGCCTACGTACAGCGCCTTGCCCTGCCGCACGACGTCGACGAGCGCCTGCAGCGTCTCCTCAAGGGGCGTCGCGGGGTCGTAGCGGTGACTATAAAAGAGATCAACATAGTCCAGGTGCATGCGCTTGAGGCTCTGGTCAAGCGAGGCCATGAGATACTTGCGCGAGCCCCAGTTGCCGTAAGGGCCGGGCCACATGTCGTAGCCCGCCTTGGTGGCAATGAACAGCTCGTCGCGGTAGGGCCTGAGGTCGTCGTCCATCAGCCGTCCGAAGGTCTCCTCCGCCGAGCCGTAGACGGGCCCGTAGTTGTTGGCCAGGTCCATGTGGGTGATGCCGTGGTCGAAGGCGTAGCGCACGATCTCGCGCGAGCGCTCATAGGGGTCCACACTGCCGAAGTTATGCCAGAACCCGAGGCTCACCTCAGGCAGCAGCACGCCGCTCTGCCCGCACCTCCTGAACTTCATGCCGCCCTCCTCCTGGTAGCGGCTCTCAGCTGCTTTGTACATTTGTCGTCAACAATTTGATTTAACGGTGCAAAGGTACAAAAACTATTTCAAACAAACTACATTTGCCTCAATAAATCATTCCTTTTTTCAGCTACAGATTGTCGGGAAGGGAAAAATAAAGAAGCCGTGTCAAAATGGCAGACGAAAATCGGTACATCGGCGGTGTACGATTTGTACATGGCCGATGTACAAAACGTACACTGCCGATGTACAAAACTGGGGTTGCCATTTTGACACAGCCTCTTGCGGGCAGAATGGGATGCTCAGCGGACGAACTTGCGGCCGTTGCTGACGTAGATTCCCTTTTGGGGCAGTTTAGAATTTAAATTTGATAATTTAGAATTCAGGACTCTGCCTTGCAGATCGTAGACGGCATTGTTCATTGTACCTTGTTCATTGCGCATTTGCGAAATGCCGTCGGTGGGCGCGAGGGCCACGGCGGCCTTGGCGGCATTCTCGATGTAGCCCGTCTCGGTGTCAACCAGCAGGACGACGGCCACGAGCTTGTCCTTGTGCTGGATCAGGTTGTTCTGGGCGATGGCAAACTGATAGTCGTGGCGGAGGGGCTGACCACCGTTGAGCACACCCGTGACGCTCGTCGGCAGACTGCTCTCTACGGGGCGCTGACCCGACCACTGCACGGCGACGAAGTTGTAGGTCAGACCGCTGACGGCCTCGGCCCCCTGGGTGAAGACGTCCATGTCGGGGTCGTTGGATGCCGAGGCGCCGGAGTAGTAGTTCACCTGGTCCCAGCTGCTGCCCGTGCCGGTCAGTCCGTTGGCCGTCAGGATGTAGGACAGCCGGTAGCGGTTGTCGGCCACGCTGAGGGGGAAACGCACGGTGGCCTGCACGTTGACCACGGTCTGCGCCGCATCGGTGAACCAAGCCTCAGCCTCGACGGCGGCCGGGGCTATCTGCTCGGTGGCCATGAGCCAGATGTCGTCGAGGTGGAAGCTGCCCGAGGAGATGCCGAAGTAGGGGTCGACGGTCAGCTTGCGCTCAATCGAGGCGGTGGGGTAGCCCGGGAAATCGCCCAGCTCGGCGGCGTTCCAGGGGTAGCTGGCCGCGGTGATGAACTGCATGGGGTCGTTGTTGTGATAGGAGATGCCGATGAAGTCGTCGGGGTGGAGGCGCTCCATCTTCTCCATGCCCACGAATCCGCGCGGACAGTTGCCACACCACGTGCCGGTGTACTCCTCGACGACGACCCTGTGGCGGGGATAGAGCTCATAGACCAGGGCGTCGGCCTGGCGCGCGGCCGTCGGGTCGTCGTTGTCGTGGCCGTTCACGCGGTCGATGCTGACGGTGAGCACGTCGTTGCCGGCCGTGCCGAGGGCAGGCAGCTCGAAGCTGACCGTGCGGCTCAGGTTGTAGTGGGCTTCGAGGGGCTTGGCCAGGACGTGGTGGAGCGTGGCCGACGTGCCTCCGACGGAGTAGGTGAAGTCGATGTCGGTGATGGGCGTCGCGCCGTGGTTGAGCAGCGTGAAGGCATAGCGCGTGGGCGTGTCGGCCTGCGTCGTCAGCGACGGCAGGGGGGCCAGTCCGGCGCGGTTGGCCGGCACGCCGTCGAGGACGACGTTCATGGCCAGGTTGAGCCCGCCGTCCTCAGCCTGGTTGCGCCACTGCCTGTAGGTCGCCGTCGAGTGCAGCCAGTAGAGGTCGGCATCGCTGCCCGGCACCAGACAGAGGGGGCGCGGCGCCGCGGTGCTGTTGGTCAGCGAATAGCCCGCATAGACGCCCTCGTCGGTGATGGTGTAAGGCTCGTCGAGCGCCACCTCCATCCAGCCGTCCTGCGAGGGTTCGACGGTCTGCTGCATCACGTCGGGCTGGTTCAGCTTGTTGCTGAGCGTGAGCGAGCGCGACAGCCAGACCGTGACGTCGCTGATGCCCTGCGTGTCGACAAAGGGGATGCGCATCCGCGTGATGCGGGTGCCGACGAGCGACGCGTCGTGCAGTCCGATGGCCACGTCGTAGGTCTGCGCCTTCACGCTGCCGTTGCTGCTGACCACGCCAAACGTGCGCAGCTCAGTGGCCTGCGAGGCGTCGGCCCCGTAGGCCACTGTCGTAGGCTCCGTCTGCGCCCAGGCGGGCGACGCGAAACCAAAAGTGAAAAGTGAGAAGTGAAAAGTGAAAAGGTGTTTTAAGTGAGAAGTGAGAGGTGAGAAGTGAGAAGTTTTGTCAGCATTACTAATAATACTTCTCACTTCCGACTTCTCCCTTTTCCCTTCTATCTTCTTCTCCCTTCTCACTTCTAACTTCTCACTTCTAACTTTACTAAT
>JAFTGI010000169.1 GCA_017458195.1 Prevotella sp. | reverse complement strand
TTTTGCCAAGCTACATTCCATAGCGGAAACTGCCATGAAGAACGGGAACTCAAAATACAACGCTATACTTGCTGTCGTGCAACAGTAAGGCAACTACTCATGCCATGGGGGTGCTGAGTAGTTACCTTTCGGGTTAAAACTGTTATTAAATCATAAAAGACTGGCACGTTATTTAAGAATTCGGAATTCGTGTTGCCAGTGTCGTGATAATTTAGTAATTTTGCAGGTCAAAATGAAAAAAGATTGTAGAGCGAAATGGACGAAAGCATAGAGAAAGAGACAAGGAAGAACCCGTTTTTCGAGCCTTACGGTACACCGCACGACACGGTGCCCTTCGACCGCATCCGGCTGGAGGACTACGAGGAGGCCTTCATGGAGGGCATCCGCCGCGATAACGAGCAGATAGAACGCACCATCAACAACCCCGCCAAGCCGACCTTCGACAACACGATCATCGACAAGGAGGACCAGACGGAGGGCTACTACGACCTGCTCGACCGCGTGTCGACGGTCTTCTTCAACCTGCTCTCGGCCGAGACGAACGACGAGATGGACGCCCTGGCTCAGAAGATGCAGCCGATCCTGACGCAGCATGCCAACGACGTGAGGCTCAACGAACGGCTGTTCGAGCGCGTGAAGTATGTACACCGCCACCACCGACGGCTGACGCCTGAGGAGAAGAAACTGCTCGACACCAGCTACGACGGGTTCGTGCGCAGCGGTGCCCTGCTCGACAAGGAGGGCAAGGAGCGCCTGCGCCAGCTGACCGAGGAGGCCTCGATGCTGGCCCTGCAGTTCTCGCAGAACCTGCTGAAGGAGAACAAGGCCTTCACGCTCGACCTGACCGACGAGGCTCAGCTCGACGGACTGCCCCAGACGGCCATCGATGCCGCCGCGGCCGAGGCCCGCCAGCAGGGCAAGCAAGGCTGGACCTTCACGCTCGACTATCCATCGTATTCCCCGTTCATGACCTACAGCACCCAGCGCGAGCTGCGCCGCCAGCTGTACATGGCCAAGAATACGGAGTGCACCCATCAGAACGACTGCAACAACCTCGAGATCTGCCGTCGGCTCGTCAACCTGCGGCGCGAGATAGCCCAGTTGCTGGGCTTCAGGTCGTATGCCGACTATGTACTGAAGAACCGCATGGCCGGCAATGTGCGCAATGTCTATAAGCTGCTGAACGACCTTATCGATGCCTACAAGCCTACGGCTGAGAAGGAGCAGCGGGAGGTGCAGCGCATGGCCGGGCAGAAGCTGGAGCCTTGGGACAGCGGCTTCTATAGCCACAAGCTGAAGCTGAAGAAATATAACATCGACGCCGAGATGCTGCGCCCTTACTTCCAGTTGGACAAGGTCATCGGCGGCGTCTTCGGTCTGGCCAACCGGCTCTATGGCATCACGTTCAAGGAGAATAAGGACATCCCCGTCTATCATCCCGACGTGAAGGCCTACGAGGTGTTCGACCGCGACGGCTCCTACCTGGCCGTATTCTATGCCGACTTCCATCCGAGCAAAGGCAAGCAGGGTGGGGCATGGATGACGCAGTATCAGGGGCAGTGCATCGACCGAAAGGGTGAAAACGTCCGGCCGCACGTCTCGGTGGTGATGAATCTGACGAAGCCCACCGACGACAAGCCGGCGCTGCTGACGCTCGGCGAGGTGGAGACCTTCCTCCATGAGTTCGGCCACTCGCTCCATGGCATGTTTGCCAACACCCGCTTCGAGAGCCTTTCGGGCACCAACGTGCTCTGGGACTTCGTCGAGCTGCCTTCGCAGTTCATGGAGAACTATGCCATTGAGAAGGAGTTCCTGCGTACCTTTGCCTTCCACTATGAGACGGGCGAGCCGCTGCCCGACGAGCTCATCGACCGCATCGTCCGCAGCCGCAACTTCATGGTCGCGTCGGCCTGTCTGCGCCAGGTGTCGTTCGGGCTGCTCGACATGGCCTATTATACAAAGAAAGACGAATTCACCGACGACATCATCCCCTTTGAGAAGCGGGCCTGGGCAAAGGCCATCATCGGCAAGCAGCTGCCCGACACGTGCATGACCGTACAGTTCTCGCACATCATGGCAGGCGGCTACGCGGCCGGCTATTACAGCTATAAATGGGCAGAAGTGCTCGACGCTGACGCCTTTGCCGTGTTCAAGCGCCACGGCATCTTCGACGAGAAGACGGCCCAGAGTTTCCGCGAGAACATCCTCTCGAAGGGAGGCACCGAGAATCCAATGACCCTCTATAAGCGTTTCCGTGGGGGAGAGCCCACGATTGACGCACTCCTGAAACGAAATGGAATTAAACGAAAAGCAAAGTAAACTCGACAGCCGCTACCTCCGCATGGCCCGCATCTGGGCGGAGAACAGCTACTGTCAGCGCCGCCAGGTAGGAGCCTTGGTGGTGAAGGACAAGATGATCATCAGCGACGGCTACAACGGCACGCCGACGGGATTCGAGAATGTCTGCGAGGACGACAACAACGTCTCGAAGCCCTACGTGCTGCATGCTGAGGCCAACGCCATCACTAAGCTGGCCCGCTCGTCGAACAACAGCGACGGCGCCACCATCTACATCACCGCCTCGCCCTGCATCGAATGCGCCAAGCTGATCATCCAGGCCGGCATCAAGCGTGTCGTCTACGGCGAAAAGTATCGGCTGACCGACGGCATCGAACTGCTTGAGCGGGCCGGCATCGAAGTTATATACATGGAAGTATGAGCAACAACAGCAAGAACCGCTTCTCGCCCCTTTGGCTGGCACTGAGTGCCGTGCTGGGCATCTTCGTCGGCACGTTCTATGCCAACCATTTCTCGGGCAACCGTCTGAGCATCATCAACTCGGGCAGCAACAAACTGAACAACCTGCTCTACATCATCGACGACCAGTACGTCGACACGGTCAACATGGGCGACCTCGTGGAGCACGCCATGCCCACCATCCTCGCAGAGCTCGACCCCCATTCGGTCTACATCTCTGCCAAGGATGTGCAGACGGCCAACGACGACTTGCGTGGCTCGTTCTCCGGTGTGGGCATTGAATTCGTCATCCGCAACGACACCCTGCGCGTGCAGAATGTCATCAGCGACGGCCCGGCAGAGCAGGCTGGGGTGCTGGCCGGCGACAAGATTGTCATGGTGGACGACTCCGTCTTTGCCGGCCCCTCGCTGACCAACGAGGAGGCCATGCATCGGCTGAAAGGCCCCAAGGGCACGCGCGTCAAGCTGGGCATCCTGCGCTATGGCGAGAAGGAACTGCGCGATATCACCGTCAAGCGCGACGAAATCCCAATGAAGAGCGTCACCGCAGCCTATATGCTCGACGAGCAGACCGGCTATATCAAACTGAAGAATTTCGGCGAAAACACTTACTATGAGGTGATTGTGGCCCTGGCTGCACTCTCGCAGGAAGGCTTCCGGCAGCTCGTCATCGACCTTCGAGGCAACACCGGCGGCTATCTCCAGTCGGCCGTCCAGATCGTCAGCGACTTCCTGCCTAAGAACCGCCTGATAGTCTACACGCAGGGACGGCGCTCGCCGCGTCAGGAATTCCGCACCGAGAGCCGCGGCAGCTATAGTGACATGCCGCTCGTCGTGCTCATCGACGAAGGCTCCGCCTCGGCCAGCGAAATCCTGGCAGGTGCCATTCAGGACAACGACCGCGGAACGATCATCGGCCGCCGCTCGTTCGGCAAGGGGTTGGTCCAGCAGCCGGTGGAGTTCAGCGACGGCTCCATGATGCGCCTCACCGTGGCCCGCTACTACACGCCCTCAGGGCGCTGCATCCAGAAGCCCTACAGCAGCGGGCAGGACAAGGAGTACGAGGAAGACTTGCTGATGCGCTATCAGCATGGTGAATTCTTCTCGCAGGACAGCATCAAGCATGAAGGCCCTGAGTATCACACGACCAACGGCCGCACGGTCTACGGCGGCGGAGGCATCACGCCCGACATCTTCGTGCCTGAGGACACGACCAACTATACCTCTTATTATAAGGAGGCTGCCATGTCCGGCCTGATTGTCCAGTTTGCCTACGACTACACCGATGAGCACCGCGAGCAGCTGAAGAACTATACGGAGGAGCAGGCGCTGGTGAAATATCTGAAGCGGCAGAACCTCGTAGAGCAGTTTGCACAGTATGCCGACAAGCACGGCCTGAAGCGCCGCAACCTGATGATTCAGCGCTCCTACACGCTCCTTGAGCAGTTCATCCTGAGCCGGATGGTCTACAACATGCTCGACGAGGAAGCCTGGCTGCAATATCTGAATCAGGACGATCCCGCCATCCGCGAGACCCTGCGGGTCTTCAAGGACGGCGAGTCCTTCCCCAAAGCGCCTGAGAAGGATGATGAGAAGAAAGAGTCGGGAAAGGTCGCCATGTCGAAAGGACGTCCTTTCGTAGGCTATCAGAACTATCAGCAAAAACGAATGTCGGCAATCACCTGAGCGCCGACATTTTCGTTCAGGCGCTTCACGAACTCCTGGCGCCGCATGTTGAGGTCGGCCCTCAGTGCCGGCACGCGCAAGCGGACGTAGAGCGTCTGATTGCGGATGGCAACGTCGGTGGTGTAGCGGCTGATGGCTTCACCGGCTACGGCAGGCCACGACTCGACGAGGCGCTTCTGCAGCAGTGGCGTCTCCAGCCCTTGTTGGCGCATGTTGCGCATCACGAGGTCGCCGATGGATTGTACTTGTCGCTTAAACATTTATTTCGCCGTTGTCTACGTGATAGAGATGATGGTCAAAATGGCCGCGCCGCAGAATCTTGTCTAAGTGGTCGCGGTTGGTGTCAGTGATGAATATCTGGCCAAACTGGTCGCCGGCCACGAGCTGGATGATCTGCTCCACGCGGTTGGCGTCGAGCTTGTCGAAGATGTCATCGAGCAGCAGGAGCGGCTTCCCCCCTTGTGCCTCAGCCCGTTTGAGAAAGTCGAACTGGGCCAGTTTCAGTGCAATGACGAAAGTCTTCAGTTGGCCTTGCGACCCCTCGCGGCGCATGGGGTGGCCGTCGAGCAGCATCTCCAGGTCGTCGCGGTGCACCCCATGGAGAGAATAGCCGACGGCCCGGTCCTTATGGCGGTCGCGCTGGATGACTTCGAGCAGAGGGCCGCGCTGACAGTGGGACACATAGCTCAGCGCCACCTCCTCATGCCCCTCGGAGATTGTCGTATAGAACTGCTGGAACAGCGGTGACAACTGTTCGATGAAGCTGCTGCGCTTCCGATAGATGATCTCGCCTTCGCGGGCCATCTGCTCCTCCCAGAGAGCCATCAGGTCGGGGTCAGGCTCCGCGTCCTCCATCTTCAACAGGGCATTGCGCTGCTGGAGCGCCTTGTTGTAGCGGTTGAGGGCATCGATATACGAATGGTCAAGCTGCGAGATGACGACGTCCATGAGGCGGCGGCGCTCCTCGCTGCTGCCCTCGACGAGATAGGTGTCACTTGGCGACACCATCACGATGGGAATCAGCCCGATGTGCTCCGACAACCGCTTGTATTCCTTCTTGTTGCGCTTGAAGTGCTTTTTCGTCCCGCGCTTCATGCCGCAGTAAATCTGCACATCGCCGGAATACGTGCCTTCCAGCACGAAGAACTCCTGCCCATGCCGGATGGCGAGCGAATCCTGAGGTGTGTGAGCGGAATGGCAGAAGGACAGGAAGTAGACCGCATCCAGCACGTTAGTCTTTCCTGCGCCGTTGTGTCCGATGAAGCAATTGATCTTGGGCGAAAGCTCCAGCGTGGCCTCCACTATGTTCTTGTAATTAATGATGGAAAGACGTTCAAGAATCATCCTTATGCCGTAAATTTTTGGCAAAGTTACTGCTTTTCGGGCTTAAAAACAAAAAAAAAGGAAAATAAATTTCACTATCTGCGATATTTTCATTAACTTTGCGCCCGCAAAAGTAACGCGAACAAAAATAAAAGCAAAATAAATGGCACAGAACAACAACAAGCAGGGTGCTCCCGAAGTGGTTGAGACCCTCAGCAAGAACGAGGCTTTCGTCCTCAAGTACAAGAACGCAATCATCGCAGCCGTCGTGGTCGTCATCCTCGCTATCGTCGGCGGCATCTATTGGAAGGAGCATCTGGCTACTGCTCAGGCCAAGGCCAGCACTGAGATGGCAAAGGCCCAGGAGGCTTTCGCCCAGGCCATGCAGCTGAACACGCCGGAGGCTTTCCAGCTCGCCCTCAATGGCGACAGCCTCGGTCACACCGGTTTCCTGGCTTTGACCGACGCTTCCGGCAAGGCAGGCAATCTGGCTAATCTCTATGCCGGACTCTGCTATGCTCACCTGGGTCAGATGGAGGATGCAGCCAAGTATCTCGAGAAGTTCGACCTGAAGGGCGACCAGATGGTTTCGCCTGCCGTTCTTGGCGCACTGGGCAACGTCTATGCCAGCCTCGACCAGCTCGACAAGGCTGTCAGCACGCTGAAGAAGGCTGCCGAGAAGGCCGACAACAACGCCCTCTCGCCCCAGTTCCTCATCCAGGCTGGTGAGATTCTCGAAAGCCAGGGCCAGAAAGCTGAAGCACTGAAGCTCTATCAGGAAGTGAAGGACAAGTATTTCCAGTCGGCTCAGTATCAGCTCATTGATGAGTATATTGAGCGCGTCAGCGAGTAATCCCAACCATGGCAACCAGGAATCTTTCCGAGTATAGGGCGGACAGCGTGCCCGATGCCCAAAACATGATTTTCGGCATTGTCGTCTCCGAGTGGAATCAGGAAATCACCGGAGCACTGCTCAACGGCTGTGTGACGACGCTCGAAAAGCACGGCGCACTGCCCGAGAATATTCACGTGAAGACCGTCCCAGGGTCCTTTGAGCTCATCTACGGTGCTCACCAGATGACCCTCAACGATGGCTACGACGCCGTAATCATTCTGGGCAGCGTCATCCGTGGCGAGACGCCTCACTTCGACTATATCTGTCAGGGCGTCACGGCCGGCATCGCTCGGCTCAACGCCACGAGCAATATTCCCGTCGTCTATGGACTCTTGACGACTGATAATCTGGAGCAGGCACGCGACCGCTCTGGCGGCCGGCTGGGCAATAAGGGCGACGAGTGCGCCGTGGTTGCAATCAAAATGGCAAAATTCTGACTTCAAGCATGAAACTGGTCAGTTGGAATGTGAATGGGCTTCGTGCATGCGAAGCCAAAGGATTCAGCGACATCTTCAAGGAGATGGACGCTGATTTCTTTTGTCTGCAAGAGACTAAAATGCAGGAGGGACAGCTCGATTTGGCTTTCCCGGGGTATGAATCCTATTGGAACTCTGCCGACAAGAAAGGCTACAGCGGCACTGCTATCTTCACGAAGCATAAGCCGCTGAAGGTGACGAAAGGTATCGGCATTGACGAGCACGACCACGAAGGGCGTGTCATCACGCTCGAGATGGACGATTTCTTCCTTGTCACCTGCTACACGCCCAATTCTCAAGATGAGCTGCGCCGGCTGGACTACCGCATGCGGTGGGAACAGGACTTCCAGGCCTATCTGAAGCAGCTCGACGAGCAGAAGCCCGTCGTGCTCTGTGGCGACCTGAACGTGGCTCATCAGGAAATCGACATCAAGAATCCGAAGACCAATCGTCGCAATGCCGGCTTCACCGACGAGGAGCGCCAAAAGTTCACTGACCTCCTGGCACAGGGCTTTACCGACACCTTCCGTTGGAAGTATCCCGACCGCGTGGTCTATTCCTGGTGGTCATATCGTTTCCAGGCTCGTCAGAAGAATGCCGGCTGGCGCATTGACTACTTTGTGGTGAGCAATCGTCTTCAGGAGCGCATTTCCGATGCCCTGATCCATACGGACATCCTGGGGTCCGATCACTGTCCTGTAGAACTTGACCTGTCTTGAATAGAAGGAACAATTAAAAGTAATTAAGAATGGCAAAGAAACGTAGATGGCATTGTCTGCCGGGACAAGAACCTACAGATTTTGACAAGAAAATAATGTTCTGGGAAGGGAAGGGGAAACTTGTTCCCACCCGTGAATTAATTAAAACACCGGAGCAGATCGAGGGCATACGCCGTGCAGGCGTGGTCAATACGGGCGTGCTTGATGCGGTCGCCGCTCAGATACACGAAGGGATGAATACGCTGGAGATCGACCAGATCTGCCGGAAGTATTGCGAGGAGCACAATGCCATCCCTGCCTGCTTAGGTTATGAGGGATTCCCGATGAGTGTCTGCACGAGCATCAATGAAGTCGTGTGCCACGGAATCCCCAAGGAGGAGGATGTCCTTCAGGAGGGCGACATCATAAACGTTGATTTCACGACCATCGTCGACGGCTATTATGCCGACGCTTCCCGTATGTTTATCATCGGAAAGACCACACCAGAGAAAGAACAGCTCGTTCGTGTGGCCAAGGAGTGTCTTGAGATCGGCATGGAAGCCGCCAAGCCCTGGGGGTTCGTCGGTGACATCGGTCATGCTATCAAGAAGCATTGCAAGAAGTACGGCTATGGCATAGTCAGGGACCTGGCCGGCCACGGAGTCGGTCTGGCCTTTCACGAGGAACCCGATGTGGAGCATGATTCCTACCGCGGCACGGGAATGCTGTTAGTGCCGGGCATGGTGTTCACCATCGAGCCCATGATCAACATGGGCACATGGCGCGTGTTTATCGACGCTGACGATCCCTACGGCTGGGAAGTGATCACCGAGGACGAACTGCCGAGCGCACAGTGGGAGCATACGTTGCTGATGACTGAGCACGGCGTGGAAATTCTGACCTATTGACAACATCATGAAGCAAGACAGTCCCGTTTACATTCTTGGAATAGAGTCGAGTTGCGATGACACTTCAGCTGCTGTGCTGAGGGATGGCGTGCTGTTGTCGAACGTGACGGCGAGCCAGGCTGTGCATGAAGCCTATGGCGGTGTCGTGCCGGAATTGGCATCGCGTGCTCACCAGCAAAACGTGGTCCCCGTGGTTGACCAGGCTATCAGACGGGCCGGAATCGAAAAGGAACAGCTTTCGGCTGTTGCCTTCACCCGCGGGCCCGGACTGATGGGCTCACTGCTGGTAGGCGTCAACTTTGCGAAAGGGTTTGCCCGCTCCCTGGACATACCGCTTATTGACGTCAACCACCTGCAGGGGCATGTGATGGCCCATTTCATCAAGGAGAGCGATGCCGACAGCCAGCAGCCCCCCCTGCCATTCATTTGCCTATTGGTCTCCGGTGGCAATTCTCAAATTGTTCTGGTGCGAGCCTACAACGATATGCAGGTGCTGGGACAGACCATCGACGATGCGGCTGGCGAAGCTATCGACAAATGCTCAAAGGTGATGGGGCTCGGCTATCCTGGCGGCCCGATTATCGACCGGCTGGCCCGACAGGGGAATCCCAAGGCTTTCCACTTTGCCGAGCCTCAGATACCCGGCTACGACTACAGCTTTTCCGGTTTGAAGACCTCGTTCCTTTACAACCTGCGTGAGTGGATCACTGATGACCCTCAGTTCATTGAGCACCACAAGGAGGACCTGGCAGCCTCGCTGGAGTGGACCATCGTTGACATCCTGATGAAAAAGCTCCGCAAGGCCGTCAAGGATACAGGCATAAAGCATGTGGCTGTTGCGGGCGGTGTCAGTGCCAACAATGGCCTCCGCAATGCATTCCACGATCATGCCCGTCGGTATGGCTGGACGGTCTATATTCCGAAGTTCAGCTATACGACCGACAATGCCGCGATGATTGGCATCACAGGCTATTACAAATATCTCGACGGTCAGTTTTGCCCTATTGATGCTCCAGCATTTTCAAAGGTAACTTTTAAGTAAAAAGATATATGGATTTTGAAGGTAAAATAATCAGCAGGGAGATCAGCCAGCTGTTGTGGGAAAGAGAAAAGAGCGTGAGTACGGCTGAAAGCTGCACCGGTGGGCGCATAGCCGAAGCCATCATTGCCGTGCCTGGTGCCTCGAAATATTTCAAGGGAGGCATCATCAGCTATATCAATGAGGTGAAAGAGAATCTTCTTGGTGTTGACCACGATCTGCTGGAGGAGAAGACGGCTGTCTGCGAGGAGGTTGCAGTGGCAATGGTGAAAGGTGCCTGCAAGGCGCTGAACACCGACTATGCCATCTCAGCGACAGGTGTGGCCGGGCCTACGGGTGGGACGAAGGAAATCCCCGTCGGCACCATTTGGCTTGCATGCGGGACGCCCGATAAGGTGGTTACGTGCAAGGTGGAAGAAGATCATGGCCGCGACATCAATCTTGCCATTGCGACCAACCGGGCCATGCAACTGTTCTGCGAGTTCCTGATGTCAGAGGAAGAAGCTTAAATCGTGAGTGTCTGGCCGTCATAAGCCAGTTTCACGTCTGCCGGCAGTCTGTGTTCGTTGACCTCATGATGAAGGCCGATGTCGTGACATAGATGGGTCAGGTATGTCTTCTTAGCGCCTATGCGGCGGGCGAACTCAATGGCGTCGTCGACCAGCTGGTGGCTGTGGTGTGGCTTGTCGAACCTCAGTGCATTGACAACGAGCAGTTCGGTCCCCAGCAGCAGTTCCTCTTGTTCGTGTGCGATGGATTTCATGTCGGTGATATAGGTGAAGCCGCCAAAGCGATAGCCCAGTATGGGCAGCTTGCCGTGCATCACCTCAACCGGTAGGACGCTGATGTCGCCAATGCAGAATTGTTCACCGGCCGTAATCTCGTGCAGACCTATTGCCGGCACGCCGGGGTAGCGGTTGGCCTCGAAACAGTAAGGCAGCATCTGGAGCATTCCTTGCCGGGCGCGACGGTCGGCGTAGACGTTGACGTCGCCAAATTGACAATATGGTCTGATGTCGTCCATCCCCCCTACGTGGTCGTAGTGGGCATGAGTGACGAGAATAGCGTCGATCCGTCGGAACGGCTGTGCCAGCATTTGCTGGCGGAAGTCGGGGCCGATGTCAACAAGAATCCGAGTGTGTTGGGTTTCCACGAGGATTGAGCAGCGAAGCCGGTGGTCATGAGAATCTTCCGACTGACACACTTCGCACTGGCACCCCAAGACAGGTACGCCGCAGGAGGTTCCTGAACCGAGAATCGTAATTTTCATTGTCGTTACACTATATTGACCTCAGGCTTGAGCATGATGCCAAACTTCGTTTCCACGTCTGTCTGAATAGCCTTGCAGAGTGCAAGTATCTCGTCGCCGGTGGCTCCGCCATGATTCACCAAGACCAGGGGCTGAACGTGGTGTACGCCCGCATGCCCCAACCTGCGTCCTTTCCATCCGCACTGCTCAATCAGCCACGCGGCAGGTATCTTAACGTGTTCATCGTCAACATCGTAGGAAGGTATCTGGCTGTACTCCTCCCTTAGTTCAGCAAACTTCACCCGGCTGACAATGGGATTCATGAAGAAACTGCCCGCATTGCCAAGTTCGGCAGGGTCAGGCAGCTTATGGCGCCTGATGTCGATGATGACCTGACGGAGCTGTTCAGCCGAAGGTGTGGCCAGCCCTCTGCGCCTGAGCTCGTCGCCGATGTTGCCATACGTGGTGCGAAGGGGCTCGCCGGCGGGCAGCCTGTAGCTCACCTGGCAGATCAGGTAGCGGTCCTTCCATTCCCCCTTGAAACGGCTCTGGCGGTAACCGTAGTTGCATTGTGCCGCCTCAATGACAACCGGCCTGGAAGTGCTGATTTCTATAGCCAGGATGTGGTCAATGTATTCAGCCACTTCCGCGCCGTAGGCCCCGATGTTCTGTACGGCAGATGCACCGACGTCACCGGGGATGAGCGACAGGTTGACAAATGCGGAATAGCCTTGGCCGACGCTCCATTCTGCCACCTCCTCCCATAGTTCTCCGCTTCCGCAGTCGAGTAGGGCAGTGCGGTCTGCCAGCTGACTCAGGTGTCTGCCCTTGATGGCCGACCGTACCACAATACCCGGGAAGTCCTTCGTCAGCAGCAGGTTGCTTCCCCGCCCGATGATAAGGTATGGTAAGCCGGCGTCGCGCAGCATCTCTGACGTGGTCACGGCCTCCTCCACGGTTGTGAACTCAATGAACTGCTTGCAGCGGGCTTCCAGTCCGAAGGTGTTGTATGACTTCAGCGAATAGTCGTATTTGATGGTCATGAGAATTCTCCTTATTAATATTATTCCACTAACTTCACTAATTGCCAGCAGCCCTGGTTGAGGCGGAACGTGAGCTCCTGCTCCAGTCCGTTGGATATGCCGCGAACCACTAAGATTTTCTGCTGCGACTGAGGATTAAGCGGCGCATAGACAATATTGAAAAGCATTCGCTGAGGCAGTTCCGGCCGGAAGGCATCCCAGAAGTCCGGCGTGATGACGCCCTCCATCTGGGCAAAGTCGTCGTCAGGGTCAGACCCCTGGAAGACAATCTCGTCGGCCAGGCTTTCGCGCTGGAATGTCGAATCGGAAACGAATTGCTGATAGAAGGCAATAAACTGTGCGTTCGCGTTGCGGGGCAGGGTCTGGTTGCGAATCTCTTCCAGCATCCATCTGCCCGAGGCCCTGCTGAACAGGTATTGGCGCACAAAAGCCTCTTCGAGGAATATTTTCTCCAGCACGACGTCGACGAGCGCAGTGTCCTGCGTCAGGGTCATCTGGTCTTCGTCGTCGAACATCAGCGTGTATTCCCCCTGATGCATGAAGAAGTGCTCCATCTGCCAGTTCTCGGGAGCGATGTATTCCTTCTTGGCACCGCTGTTGACAAGCAGAGGAAACTTGATGCGCTCCATCTGGAGGCGCCTGTTGGACGCAAAATTAAAGATGAAGTCGTCAAACAATTCGTCAGCTGACAGCGGCAGCGGCTCCTGAGTGATCAACTCGTCGCGCTCCTCCTCCAGGCTGAGCTGTCGCTGGCCGTCGTCAGCCACCGTCGCGATCGAGTCGTCCTCAGTGCCGGCAGCCTCGCCGTTGTTTGTTTGCCCTCCTTTGCAACCAATGATCAGGGCTATGGTTGTCATCAGAGTAAGAAACTTTCTGAACATCTTCGTGCGTATATTCTACTTTTCTCGTGCAAAGGTACAAAAAATAGAGCGAAGAACAAAAAAATGCAGAAAAAAATTTGGCCGTTCCGAGAAAAAGCATTACCTTTGCACCCGCAATCCCGGATAAAGGACCCGTAGCTTAGCTGAATAGAGCGTCAGATTCCGGTTCTGAAGGTCAAGGGTTTGAATCCCTTCGGGTTCACTGAGGCCGAGATGCTGGGATGAAACAGGAGCATAGCTCAGTTGGTTTAGAGCGCTTCAGTCACATTGAAGAGGTCTTGGGTTCGAGTCCCAATGTTCCTACAGAGGAAGCAAGATGTCTGACTTACGGACATCTTGTTTTTTTTGTCCCCTCAGGGCTTCCTGGCCAGGGGCGTCCGAAAACGGTACATGGCCGATGTACGATTCGTACATGGCTGATGTACGAAACGTACACCGCCTGTGTACAAAACGGGCCCGAATCCAAATTTATTGCTTTTACATTAAGATTTTTGGCTAAGCATTTTGCGGTTTGGAAAAATATGCTTACCTTTGCAGGGCAATTGAAATTCTTATTGAAATCTAAAAGATAATACTTAAAATACAAATTTAGCTTATGTCACAAATTAAAGGACGCATTTCTCAGATCATCGGCCCCGTGATCGACGTCTATTTCGACGTGAAGGGACTGGATGCAGAGAAGGTGCTGCCTAAGATTCACGAGGCTCTGCGTATTGACCGCGGCGACGGGCGCGAACTCATCGTCGAGGTGCAGCAGCACATCGGTGAGGACACCGTGCGCTGCGTGGCCATGGACAATACCGACGGACTGCACCGTGGACTTGAGGCCATCCCCGTAGGCTCGCCAATCCTGATGCCCACCGGCGATCAGATCAAGGGCCGCATGCTTAATGTGATAGGTCAGCCTATCGACGGTATGAAACAGCTCAACATGGAGGGTGCCAACCCCATCCACCGCGAGGCTCCGACGTTCGAGGAACTCTCGACGAAGAAGGAGATCCTGGC
>JAFTGI010000168.1 GCA_017458195.1 Prevotella sp. | reverse complement strand
CGTACAGCTCGCCCCAGGGCAGCTCAGCAGCGTTGGGCTTGGCATAGATGGTGATCTCCTTGCCGTCGACGATGATCGAGTTGTCGGTGCAATCGACAGTGTGCTTGTTCTCACCGAATCTGCCGGCGAAACCGCCCTGAGCGGTGTCATACTTCAGCAGGTGAGCCAGCATCTTGGGGCTGGTCAGGTCGTTGATAGCGACTACTTCATAACCTTCAGCCTCGAACATCTGACGGAATGCGAGGCGACCGATACGGCCGAAACCGTTAATTGCAACTTTTGTCATTGTTTTGTTTTAAAATTAAATTGGTTATACCTTAGAATTTGAACTTTTTTACCTTTAAACTAAAAATTTTCCTTCTTTCGCGTGCAAAGTTACGAATTTTTTCTTATATTTGCACTTGATTTCTGATTTAAATATCATAAAAAGAATTAAAGACCGCCAACGAAGCGGCTCCGCCGGCGACAAAATGTCGGCGATTGCAAAATGAAGTTGACAAAATATCATTATTTACATTCGTTATATTATTCACTAAAAAACTAAAGTTATGGGATTCATCAAAGAATTTAAGGAGTTTGCCATGAAGGGCAACGTGATGGACATGGCTGTCGGTGTGATCATCGGCGGTGCATTCGGTAAGATTGTCAGCTCGCTCGTCGACGACGTGCTCATGCCGCTTGTTGGCATGGTCACCGGCAATGTCGACTTCACCGGCCTGGTCGCCAAGTTCGGCGAAGGCGAAGGTGCAGCCGTGCTGAAGTACGGTCAGTTCATCCAGAACGTGGTCGACTTCCTCATCGTCGCCTTCTGCATCTTCCTGATGCTCAAGGGCATCAACAAGCTCAACCGCAAGAAGGAAGAGCCCGCTCCCGAGCCCGAGGCTCCCGCCGGCCCCACCCAGGAGGAGCTGCTCGCTGAGATTCGCGACCTGCTGAAGACGAAGTAATCAGCGTCGCCACTCGTCGGCACAAAAGAGGTTGTGTCAAAACTCACTTCCAATTTTGTACATCGGCTGTGTACCATTGGTACGTCGGCTGTGTACTATCGGTACATCGGCTATGTACCAATTACGGACGTGGTTTTGACACACCTCTTTTTTTTCAACTCAAATAATTAAACCATTATAACAGCCATTCAGGTGCTGGTATATATTATCGGATCAGTCTGAATAACCGGTTGAAAATTTCGGTCCTTCCCTATCGGTGAGATGGTTCTTCGCAAGTCAAGAAGCGGTCCTTCTCGAAAGTAATATAGGGGTATATTACCTTCAAAAAGCACCACTTTGTAATCAAAGTGACGTTTATTTGCCTGTAAAGAACCGCAGTTTCTGCAACCGGTTTTTCGGACTGAGCCATATTATCTGGATACGACTTCTGACAAGCCAAGCTGGTACTACGCCAATATCAATGCAGCTGTCGTTGACGTGAAGTTCGACGCGTCCTTTGCCGATTACAGACCCACGAAAACTTCCTACTGGTTCTGTGGGATGTCCCGGCTTTTGAGTATCACGGGAATCAAATACTTGAACACCTCACAGACAAGCAACATGGAAAGTTTCCGAATCCAGTGACATGTTCAACAACTGCCGTTACATTGTGGGTGACCAGGGAACGACCTATAATGCCAACCAAACCGACAAGACCTACGCCCGCGTTGACGGCGGCACCAGCGCCCCGGGCTATCTGCGACACATTGTCCAGAACTATGCGGTCTACACCTCTGACAACACTACCCTGACATTCTATCACGACAGGCTCCGCATGACGCGCACGGGGACGATTTATGACCTGTACAGAGGCAGCAGTGATCCTGGATGGTACAGCGACGGCACCTATGCTTCAGTTACGCAGGTGGTGTTCGACCCGTCGTTTGCCAATGCCCGTCCACAGACCACCTGGAGTTGGTTCTTTAAAATGACCAACCTGCAGGCCATAACCGGCATTGAACATCTGAACACATCTGAAGTGACTAACATGTCCAGAATGTTCTTTTCGTGCTCCTCGCTGGAAAGTCTTGACGTTTCGGGGTTCAACACCTCTAATGTGACATCCATGGCCAGCATGTTCTCCGGCTGCAGTGCATTGACGAGTCTTAATGTGACGAATTTTGACACCTCTAATGTCACGAGCATGCAAAGCATGTTTGCTGTTTGCAATAATCTGACGAGTCTTGACTTGAGCGGTTTCAACACTGAGAACGTGACGACCATGCACGGGATGTTTAACAGCTCTAAAAGATTAGCGAGCCTTGACTTAAGCCATTTCAATACCGCAAAGGTGACGGACATGGCCTATATGTTCCGAGACTGCAAAGCCCTGTCAACCCTTAACCTGACCCGCTTCAATACATCGAAAGTGACCGACATGAGCTACATGTTTAACGGTTGCGACAACCTGACTACCATCTATGCCAGTAGTCGCTGGAGCGTGGCGTCCGTCACGGCATCAACCAATATGTTCACGGGGTGCACGAACCTGACGGGTGACAAGGGCACCACCTATGCTTCCAATCGCATCACGTATCTCTATGCCCACCTGGACGAGGGCACGAGCAGCCCGGGCTACCTGAGCGCCCTTTATGAGGGCTACGTGATGTACATCCCGGGAAGCAAACAGCTGACATTCTTCTATGATAACCACAGATTCGACCGCGTTGGCGCTACCGCAGACTATGACCTGAACGAGGGGAACAAAAATCCGGAGTGGCATGATATTGCTCCGGAGATAAAAGTGGTTTACTTCGACCCGTCGTTTGCCACAGCCCGCCCGCTCACCACCTACGGCTGGTTCAGCGGAATGAAACAGCTCACGAGCATCCAGGGAATCAGATACCTCAACACCGAGGCCGTAACAAGCATGGGCAGCATGTTCAAGGACTGCAGCGCCATGACCAGCCTTGACGTGTCGGGATTCAACACGGCGAAGGTCACCATTATGGGCTTAATGTTCTCCGGCTGCAGCGGATTGACAAGTCTGGATGTGAGCAACTTCAATACGGAAAGGGTGGTGATCATGAACGGTTTGTTCAGCGGCTGCAGCGGGTTGACGAGTCTGGATGTGAGCAACTTCAACACGGAAAGGGTGACGAACATGTCCGGCATGTTCTCCAACTGCAGCGGGTTGACGAGTCTGGATGTGAGCAACTTCAACACGGCAAGGGTGACGGACATGGCAAACATGTTCTCCGGCTGCAGCGGGTTGACGAGTCTGGATGTGAGCAACTTCAGCACCGAGAAGGTAACGTATATGGAAGGTTTGTTCTCCGGCTGCAGCGGGTTGACGAGTCTTAATGTGAGCAATTTCAACACGCAAGGGGTGCGTAATATGAATTATATGTTCAGAGGATGTAGTAACCTGACCACAATCTTTGTCGGCATCAACTGGAGCACGGCGGCCACGACCACTTCGACCCAAATGTTCGCCGACTGCAACCGTCTGAGGGGCGGTTCGGGCACGACCTACAACGCCAACCACATCGACAAGGCCTTTGCCCACGTCGACGGTGGCAACAGCGACCCGGGCTACCTGACAGCGGGTATCGATGCCTACGTGGTGCTCTACGAATTAAGTTCCAGCAATTACAACAAACAGCTTACTTTCCGTTACGACGCCGATTGGAACTCAATCCCATATACCAAGTTCGCTCTGAACACGGGCGCCAGCCTGCCTGGCTGGTATAATCAACGCTCCAATATCACCAATGTGGTGTTCCGCCCCTCGTTTGCCAATGCGCGGCCAACCAGCACCTACAGGTGGTTCTATGGCATGACGCAACTGAGCATCACGGAAATAGCTACTCTCAGATATCTCAACACCAGTGCCGTCACCAACATGAGGGAAATGTTCTACGGCAACACTAAGCTGACGACCATCGACGTGAGTGGCTTCGACACACGCAATGTCACCGACATGACCGCAATGTTCAAAAACTGTACCAAAATCACCAGTCTTGACGTGGTCAGCTTCGATGTATCCAATGTCAACACCATGACCGAAATGTTCTATGGTTGCACTGCTCTGAAAACCATCTACAGCAACACCGACTGGAACACAGGCACCTATAAAACGTCCAATAATATGTTCCGCTATTGCACGAGCCTCGTGGGCGGCAACGGCACGGCGTACAATCCCACCTACACGACCGTCAACTACGCCCATCCTGACGTGGCAGGCACCCCGGGCTACTTCACTTTGAAGTTCGTGCTGGGCGACGTGAACAACGACAAGAAGGTCACGGTGGCCGATGTTACGGCCCTGACCAACCACCTGCTAGGGGGCGAAGGGACGTACAACCCGTATGCGGCCGACGTGAATCAGGACGGCACCGTCACCTTCGCCGACCTGTTAGAGCTGGTGAATAAGATCCTCGGGAAGTGACGCGTCGCATTCCGGGATGGAACAGTGAATAACAATGGTGCCCCGCAACTCTGGTTAGAGCGGCGGGGCACTTCAGGTTATTCCCACTCGATGGTTGCGGGCGGTTTTGAGGAGACGTCGTAGCAGACGCGGTTGACGCCGCGGACCTCGCGGATGATGCGGTTGGAGACGTCGGCCAGGAAGTCGTAGGGCAGGTGGGCCCAGTCGGCAGTCATGGCGTCGCTGCTGGTCACGGCTCGCAGGGCCACGGGGTTCTCATAGGTACGCTCGTCGCCCATGACGCCCACCGACTTCACGTCGGAGAGCAGGATGGCGCCGGCCTGCCAGATTTGGTCGTAGAGCGAGACTTCAATCTCGCCGTCGCGCATGTCGGCAGGCACGCCGGCGGCCAGCACGCGGCGGGCCTCCTCGCCTGAGAGGCGGGTCTTGTAGCGGCGCAGACTGCTGATGAAGATGTCGTCGGCATCCTGCAGGACGCGCACCTTCTCGGGCGTGATGTCGCCCAGGATGCGCACGGCCAGGCCGGGACCGGGGAAGGGATGGCGCGTGATGAGATGCTCGGGCATGCCCATGGAGCGGCCCACGCGGCGCACCTCGTCCTTGAAGAGCCATTTCAGGGGCTCGCACAGCTTGAGGCCCATCTTCTCGGGCAGTCCGCCCACGTTGTGATGGCTCTTGATGACCTTGCCCGTGATGTTGAGCGACTCGATGCGGTCGGGGTAGATGGTGCCCTGAGCCAGCCAGCGGGCTCCTTCAATCTTCTTGGCTTCAGCCTCGAACACCTCGATGAAGTCGCGGCCGATGATCTTGCGCTTCTTCTCAGGCTCGGTGACGCCGGCCAGATCGGCATAGAACTTCTGGCTGGCATCCACACCGACGACGTTCAGCCCCAGCACCTTGTAGTCGTCCATCACCTGCTGGAACTCGTTCTTGCGCAGCAGGCCGTTGTTCACAAAGATGCAGGTGAGGCGCTCTCCGATGGCCTTGTTGAGCAGCACGGCAGCCACACTGCTGTCCACTCCGCCGGAAAGGCCGAGAATGACCTTGTCCTGACCCACCTGGGCGCGCAGTTCCTCTACGGTCTGCTCAACGAAGCTGTTGGGCGACCAGTCCTGGCGGCTGCCACAGATGCCGACGACGAAGTTGCGCAGCAGCAGCGTGCCGTCGGCCGTGTGGAACACTTCCGGGTGATACTGCACGCCCCAGATCTGCTCGTCGTTGGCGGCATAGGCGGCATACTTCACCGTCGAGGTGGACGCAATGGCACGGAAGCCCTCCGGCAGGCGCGTGATGGTGTCGCCGTGCGACATCCACACCTGCGAGCGCGGTGCAAAGCCCTGGAGCAGGGGGTTGCCCTCCTCCATCGTCTCCAGATTGGCGCGGCCGTACTCGCGTGTGCCCTCGGGCTCCACGTTGCCGCCAAAGGTGTAGGCCATGAGCTGTGCGCCATAGCAGATGCCCAGGATGGGATAGCGCCCGCGGATTGCAGAGAAGTCGAGCTTGAAGGCCCGCTCTTCATACACCGAATAGGGCGACCCGCTGAGGATGACGCCGATGACGTCGGGGTCGTCCTTCGGGAACTTGTTGTAGGGCAGGATTTCGCAGAAGGTGTTCAGCTCGCGCACCCGGCGGCCTATGAGCTGGGTGGTCTGCGAGCCGAAGTCGAGAATGATAATCTTCTGTTGCATAATTGATATTGTGATTATTTATGTTCTTTGAGGAAGGCCTCAGCCTGGTCGATGGTCTCGATTTTGCCGACGTCCATCAGCCGCAGGTCGTCCTTGACGCAGCCGTAGACACGGGCGCGATGGCAGGTCTGCAGATAGAAGTCGATGATGCTGAAGCGGTCGGGGAAGCGGTCCATCAGCGGGAACAGCCGTGGCGAAAGCGAATGGATGCCGCTGAACGCGTATGCGTTTAATTGACAATTGAGAATTGATAATGGACAATTGACCTTCAGGTCGTCGTCGATGGTGAGGTCGGCCTCGCGCAGCCAGGGATAGGGCGACTTCACCTCGCCCGTCTCGATGTTCGTCCAGCCCATGAGGCGCATGGCGCTGTCGAAGAGCAGATAGCGCTTGGTCCGACGGCGACTGACGAGCAGCACGGCGTCCTCGTCGCTGAGGTGCTGCCGCTGGAGCCAGTCGAGGTCGACGTTGCTCAGGATGTCGACGTTGTGGATGAGCACGGGGCTGTCCTCGTCGAACAGATGGCGGGCATGCTTGATGCCGCCGCCCGTCTCGAGCAGCTGGGCGCGCTCGTCGCTCACCAGCGTCTCGAGCCCGAAGTCGTTCACCCGCAGGTAGTCCTCAATCTGGTCGGCCAGGTGGTGCACATTGACCACCACGCGCTCATAGCCGGCGGCGCTGAGCTTGCTGAGCACATGCCAGAGCAGAGGTCGCCCGCCCACGCTGACGAGCGCCTTCGGTCTTGTGTCGGTCAGGGGCCGCAGGCGGGTGCCCAGCCCCGCCGCGAATATCATCGCCTGTTTCATGCTGCAAAGTTAGCAAATTTATTTCATTCGGCTACTTCTATACTGATAATGCTATGGTTAAAAAAATAAAAAACGGGGCTTTTTGAAAGTAATATACCCCTATATTACCTTCGAGAAGCGCCATTTTGCGCCTTGAGGGCATGCTGATCGGCAACCGCGAAGGGGCGGCCGCACAAAAACAAAAAACGCCTGCTGTACGGTTGAAATCAATTTTGAAAGAAATCTGCTTGGTTTGTTTAAAAGAAATTAGAATAATAAGAATAATTGGCTGACGCCGAAGGCACAATTATTCTTATTATTCCAATTTCTTTCAATTTATTTTTTGACATTTCTTTCAATCGTACAGGTCGAAAAAGCACATCGAGATGCTGCTTGGACAAAAATCTTGGCGAATCGTTTGGCCGTTTGCAAAAAAATGCCTAACTTTGTAGAAAAATATTGCCCCCTATGCTGACGGAAAAGACCATGGAACGGCTGCGGATATTGGCGGAATCGGCGAAGTACGACGTGTCGTGCTCGTCGAGCGGCACCGTGCGCCGCGGCCGGCAGGGCATGGTGGGCAACACGGTCGGGGGCGTCGGCATCTGCCACTCGTTTGCCGACGACGGCCGCTGCATCTCGCTGCTGAAGGTGATGCTGACCAACTTCTGCAAGTACGACTGCGCCTACTGCATCAACCGGCGGTCGAACGACATTCCGCGGGCCACGCTCTCCGTCTCGGAGCTCGAGGAGATCACGATGGAGTTCTATCGCCGCAACTACATCGAGGGGCTGTTCCTCTCGAGCGGCGTCGTGCGCTCGCCGGACTACACGATGGAGCGGCTGGTGGCCATCGTGCGCGACCTGCGCACCGTGCACCGCTTCAACGGCTACCTCCACCTGAAGACCATCCCGGGCGCCTCGCAGGAGCTGCTCAGCGAGGCTGG
>JAFTGI010000042.1 GCA_017458195.1 Prevotella sp. | reverse complement strand
CGGTCAGCTGTCCGCCGTAGAGGGTCCAGCCGTCCATGCTGTCGACATTGTCGAATTCATACTCGAAGGGCATGCTGAGTGCCTCTTCCTGTGCCTGTGCGCCGACCGTCATGGTCAGCGACAGGATTGCCATCATAAGTAACTTTTTCATCATCTTTTTTTTGGTTTTAATTATGTGATTATTTGGTTGGTAATGACTTGCGGACCTGGCCGTCGGCCAGGCACTCGATGGTCAGGCCCGGCGTGCGGCCCGTGGCGCGGGTGCCCTGTAGGGTATAGCGGGCGGCGGTGCGGGGTGCTGCGGCCGGACGCTCGGCGATGCCCTGCGATGCGTCGGCAAAGTCGCCGTGCTCATTGAAGATGCGGAGGGCCTTGATGCCCGGCTCGCGGTCGTCGTTCAGCTCGCGATAGAACAGATAGGTGGCCTCGGGCTCGACGATGAGCGTCGTCGAGTTGGGGTTCAGGTTGCGGCCGATGGTGCGCTGCCAGAGCTGCTCACCGTCGCGGCTGTAGCGGCTGACGACGATGGAGTTCTTGACGTAGCCCTCGACGTCGCGCCAGGCCACGATCCAGTCGCCGCCGGGCAGGGCGCCGCTGCCGATGGGGCCGAAGCTGTAGCTGTTCGAGAGGGGCTTCAGGGCTATCTGGCGGGCCAGCGGGTCGAAGAGATACTCGCCGTCGGTGCTGAACTTCTGGAGCATCACGGTGTAGCCCACGTCGAGCTTCGACTCGAAGTCGACGAGGATTTCGCCCGTCTCGGTGTTCATGGCTATATTACAATAATTATGGTCGTAGCCCGGGGCGTCGTAGGCGTCGAGGCCCTCTAAGCCGAAGCTGGTGCTGCCGTCGGCGGTGATATACTGCACGCGGATGTTGCTGGCCGACTTCGTCTGGTCGTACATGTAGGCCACGGCTGCCCCACCCTCGCCGTCGCTCGCCAGGCGGTAGGGGTTCTGCGACTTGGTGCCCGACGTGTGGGGATCGTAGGTCAGCGGACTGCCCCAGACCTCCTCCAGGTCGCGGTTCAGGCGGTGCACGCGGGCTCCTTCAGGGCCGTCGTCGAACAGGAGCAGATCGTCGTCGGCTGAGGGTATGATCTGCATGTTCAGGCTCTCTGACTCCCACAAGCGGGGTTCGGCCCAGGCTTCGTCGCCGTCGGCACTGATGCGCTGGATGTACTTCGTGTCGCTGGTCTTGAAAATAAAATAGGTATCGTCGCCCACCACGTAGGCGTCGGTCGTGGGCGTGCCGGTGAACTGCGGATAGGTGATGCCGTCGAGGCCCCAGAGGAAGTTGCCCTCCTGGTCGATCTTGTAGATGGCGGGCTGGAAACCGCTGGGCTTGCCGCCGACCGCAAGCGACGGCTCGTCGCAACGGCTGTCGGCCACGGTGACGATAGCTGAGCCGTCGGAGGCCACGCACAGCTTGTGGTCGGACCACCACATGGGCGTGGCGTGGTCGTTGACGAGGATGGGCTCGTCGAACATCGCACAGCCGTCGGCATCGAGCAGCTGGACGTAGGTGCGCACGGCCGTGTAGCTGTTGTCGCCGATCTGCTTGCGGCCCCACGTCATCCAGTAGAGCCACGTCCGCCCGTCGGCCGTGCGACAGGCCTGCGGCGCACGTGCGTAGTTCTCGCTCTGACCACTGGCATCGACGACGCAGCGCGGTGTGTCGTCGGTGTTCCACTGGGCTGTCGCCGTCAGGGGCATGCTGAGTCCTGCGGCGGCCATCATCATGGTAATAAGTATTCTCATTGCTTTTACAGACTTTTAATTTTGGTTTTGTCTGCAAAAGTAGCCCGTTTCATCGACACAGCAAAACGAGCCATATAGACAAAGATATAGACAGAAGACTTAAAAAAGGCTAACCGTCAGAGCGCATCGATGAAATGCTTCAAATCGTCGTCGGCCTGCAGGCCCAGCTTCTTGCGCAGACGGTAGCGCGCGGTGTTCATGCTGGCAGCCGAGATGCCCAGGGCGGTGGCGATGGTCTGCGTCTTCACGTTCATGCGGATGAAGCCGGCCAGGCGGATGTCGTTGTCGGTCAGGCGCGGGAAGCGCTGCCGCAGGCGCTCCATGAAGTCGGCCTGCTGCTCGTGGAGGGTGGCCTCCAGGGCGTGCAACTTGCTGAGCGCGTCGGCATTGTCGGCCAGCTCGGCAATCTGCTGGCTCATCGTCACATTATTCTTATAGGCCTGGTCGAGCTTCTCGGCGTTCTGGCGCATCTTCAGGTCGAGCAGCTCTTTCTCCAGCTGCTGGCGCGCTATCTCGGCATCCAGCCGACGCCGCTCCACCTCGGCCATGCGGCGCTGGGTGCGGGCATTGCGGCGCAGGGCACCAATGGTGACGGCAAGGGCCACGATGACGAGCACCATGGCCACGATGATGACCACGTGGAGCGTCCGACTGCGGCGGTTTTCGTATTCTTTCTGCTCGAGCTGCTGCTTGCCCTTGAGTGCGGCAATCTGATAGTTCACCTGCGTGCCGCGCAGCTGGGCCGTGAGACTGTCGAGCTGGTTACGATGGACAATGTAGTCGGCGATATGGTCTTTCATGCTGTCGATGCTGCACAGCAGGCGCAATTGCAGGATCTCGTTGTCGGCAGCGTCGTGCTTGCGACAATACTGCAGCCCACGCTGGGCCACCACGTAGGCCGCATCTAAATCGCCCTGGTGGTAGAGCAGACTGCTCTTGAGGTAGCTGTAGCCGGCCTGATAGACGCCCTCGGCTGCGGGCATGTTGCGCTCAATCTCGTCGACGGTCTCGGCCACGTGGTCGTAGTCGCCGGCCATCAGGTAGGTCTCGCCAAGGTTCGACAGCTCGGTGAATACAAAAGCCGTGTCGGCCGGATAGAGGCGCCGGTCCATCTCTATGACGCGCCGGCAACAGTCGACCGAGGCTGCATAGTCATGGTCGATCTTGGCCAGGAAAAGCGCCTTCATGCGGTAGTAATATTGCGACGCATAGGATTCTATGTCCTTTGTTTCCAGATAGTTAAGTGTCTTCAACAGGTTGTAGGCATCCTCACTGCGACCGGTCAGCTCGTAGGTCATCACCATGTAGACACCGGCCGCAAAGTGGGCTTCCTCGTCGCCGGCGGCACGAGCGGCGGTCATGGCGGTCTGCAGGTAGTAGAGGGCATCGATGATATTACTGTCGTAGTAGGCCTGTCTTCCTTTCGAAACGAGCTCGTCAATCGGCTCTGTATCAGTGTGTTGGCACGATGTCAACAGGGTCGTCATCAACAGGATGGCGAACCAGGAAAATGACTGATACAGGCGGTTTGCTGACATATTGTTTCATGCGGTTCTGCGTGCAAAGTTACAAATAAAAACGGAGAACTTGCCGCTGTTCGGAAAAGTTTTTGTAATTTTGCAAACGAAATATTTCATCCGACAATGATTCTGAAATACGACGTCGTCGTCATCGGGGGTGGCCATGCGGGCTGCGAGGCCGCGTGTGCCTCGGCCAATATGGGCGCCAGGACGCTGCTGGTGACGATGGACATGAACAAGATTGCGCAGATGTCGTGCAATCCGGCCGTCGGCGGTATTGCCAAGGGCCAGATTGTGCGCGAGATTGATGCGCTCGGCGGGCAGATGGGCATCGTCACCGACCGCTCCTGCCTACAGTTCCGCATGCTCAACATCGGCAAGGGCCCGGCCATGTGGAGCCCAAGGGCCCAGTGTGACCGCGGCAAATTCATCTGGAACTGGCGCGAAGTGCTCGACAATACGCCCAACCTCGACATCTGGCAGGACCAAGCCTGCGAACTCCTCACCGCCCCCACTGTGTGTTGCGATTCAGTCGCAACAGCCGCCACTGTGTGTTGCGATTCAGTCGCAACACAAATGGTCACCGGCGTCCGCACCATCTGGGGCGCCGAGATCCAAGCCCGCTGCGTCGTCGTCACCGCCGGCACTTTCCTCAATGGCCTGCTCCACATCGGCCGCAAGATGCTGCCTGGCGGACGCATCGCAGAGCCCGCCGTCACGGGCTTCACCGAAAGCATCACCCGCCACGGCATCCGCTCCGCCCGCATGAAGACGGGCACGCCCGTCCGCATCGACCGCCGAAGCGTCCATCTCGACGAGATGGAGGTTCAGCCGGGCGAGGAGCGTCCTTATATGTTCTCTTATCTCGATGAAAATCAGCGTATTACGAACGAGACACAGGCCAGCCGCCACACCCTACGCCAGCTGCCGTGCTACACCTGCAACACCAACGCAGAGGTGCACGCCGTTCTGCGCAGCGGACTGGCCGACTCGCCGCTCTACAACGGACAAATACAGAGCATTGGCCCGCGCTATTGCCCTTCGATTGAGACGAAGCTGGTCACCTTCCCCGACCGCGATCAGCACCCGCTGTTTCTTGAACCCGAAGGTGAGACGAGCAACGAGATGTATCTCAATGGTTTCTCATCGTCGCTGCCGATGGAGGTTCAGATTGAGGCCCTGAGGAAGATCCCGGCCCTGCGCGACGTGAAGGTCTATCGCCCAGGCTATGCCATCGAATATGATTTCTTCGATCCTACCCAGCTGACCCATACGCTCGAATCAAAACTTGTCGACGGCCTGTTCATGGCCGGTCAGGTGAATGGTACGACGGGCTATGAGGAGGCCGCCGGACAGGGCCTCGTGGCTGGTGTCAATGCAGCATTGAAATGCGGTGGAACCGCCGATTTCGTGATGCACCGCGACGAATCCTACATCGGGGTGCTCATCGACGACCTGGTCACTAAAGGCGTCGATGAGCCTTACCGCATGTTCACCTCGCGCGCCGAATACCGTATCCTGCTCCGACAGGATGATGCCGACGCCCGACTGACGGAACGTTCCTACAACTTAGGGCTCGCCACTCGGCAGCGCTACGACTGGTGGCTACAGAAGAAAACGCACATCGAAGAAATCGAAGAATTCTGTCGGAATTACGCCATCAAACCGAAGGCTGTCAACGACCAGTTGGAGCATCTCGGCACCACCCCACTCCAGTTTGGCGTCAAGCTCGAGGATCTGGTGGCCCGTCCGCAGCTGAGCCTTCAGAATCTTTCGACCATCATTCCGGATTTGGCCGAACTGATCGACAAGCCAGACAACCGCAAGGAGGAAATTGCCGAAGCCGCCGAAATACGAATGAAATACAAAGGCTACATCGCTCGCGAGCGCCTCGTAGCCGACAAGATGCACCGGCTCGAGAACATCCGCATCAAGGGCCACTTCGACTACAACGCACTGCAATCCCTGTCAACCGAAGCCCGCCAGAAACTGACGGCCATCAACCCGGACACCCTGGCGCAGGCCAGTCGCATTCCTGGCGTCAGTCCCAGCGACATTAACGTCCTGCTGGTCCTCATGGGCCGCTAAGATAATCACCTTCCTGGTAAGTTGCGACACCGTCGCAACGCCCACTGTTCCACGTGAAACAAAACAACAAAATCATTAACATAACCATTTGAAAATGAACAACAACGTATTAATGGACAATCTGCGTTGCATCCCAGATTTCCCGCAGCCCGGAATCAATTTCCGCGACGTGACTACGCTATTCAAGAACCATGAATGCCTCCAGATCATGGTCGACGAACTCTACGAGATCTACAAGGATAAGGGCATCACCAAGATCGTCGGAATAGAAAGCCGCGGTTTCGTCATCGCCTCTGCACTTGCCGTCAGACTTGGTGCCGGAGTCGTCCTCTGTAGAAAGCCGGGCAAGCTGCCCGCCGAAACAGTTCAGGAAAGCTATACCAAGGAATACGGAGAAGACACGATTGAAATCCATAAGGACGCAATCGACGAGAATGATGTCGTCCTGCTACACGACGACCTACTTGCCACTGGCGGCACCATGCGTGCTGCCTATAATCTGGTAAAAAAGTTCAACCCGAAAAATATCTACGTCAACTTCATCATCGAAATCACCGACGAGGGCCTTCACGGACGAGATGCATTTGAACCGGGAACAGACATCACGACGCTCATAACAGTTTAGTTTCACGTGAAACAACAAAGCGCGAAACACTTGTAAATAAGGGGTATCCAGAGGATGACAAAGGAAGAAAACGAGAAACGACTCAGTTACCTGAAAGGGATAGTAGCACGGCTGCCAGAGAAGCCTGGCAGCTACCAATACTATGACGCAGAAGGTACAATCATATATGTTGGTAAGGCAAAGAACCTGAAGGCACGCGTCTCTTCCTATTTCCATACTGAGGTCGACAGGTTCAAGACGAAAGTGTTGGTTTCAAAGATTCACGACATCAGCTACACCGTTGTCAATACAGAGGAAGATGCGCTGCTACTGGAAAATTCTCTAATTAAGAAATACAATCCCCGTTACAATGTTTTGCTGAAGGATGGCAAGACCTACCCATCTATCTGTGTGACCAACGAGCCTTTCCCGAGGATATTCAAGACGAGGACAATCAACAAGAAATGGGGAACTTACTACGGCCCCTACTCTCACATTTCGTCGATGTATGCAGTGCTCGACCTGATCAACAAGCTCTATCATCCGCGAACATGCCGTCAACCGATGACTCGTGAGGGTGTAGAAGCAAAGAAATATCAGGTCTGTCTGGAATATCACATCAAGAACTGCGGTGGGCCCTGCGTCGGTAAACAACTCTACGACGACTACCAGAAGAATATCGCTCAGGCCCGCGAAATATTGAAAGGTAATACACGGGAAATCCTTCGAAATATGCGCGAGGAAATGAATCAGTTGGCAGAGGAATTACGGTTCGAAGAAGCTGAAGAAGTCAAAAGGAGATACCTTCTAATAGACTCATTCGTCAGCAAGAGCGAGGTGGTCAGCCATACCATCGACAACGTGGATGTTTTCACCATCACAAACGATGAAAAGACTGCTTTCATCAACTATATTCACGTCGCCAACGGCGCTATCAACCAGTCATTTACGTTTGAATTTAAAAAGAAACTGAACGAGAGCGAGGTCGAACTTCTGCAGCTGGGCATAGCAGAAATGCGCTCCAGATTCAAGAGTACTTCCAAGGAGATTGTCGTGCCTTTCGATCCGCAGATGGAGCTCGACGGCATCACGTTCACCATCCCTCAGAGAGGCGATAAAAAAACACTGTTAGAACTCTCTGAGATGAATGGTAAGCAATACAAATTCGACCGACTTAAACAGGCAGAAAAGCTGAATCCTGAACAAAAGCAGGTGCGGCTAATGAAGGAACTACAGGACAAACTTCACCTGTCCAAAATGCCTTATCAGATTGAATGTTTTGACAACTCAAATATCTCTGGAACAGACGCTGTGGCAGCCTGCGTGGTGTTCAAGAAGATGAAGCCCTCGAAGAAAGACTACAAGAGATATAACATCAAAACCGTGGTTGGTCCGGACGATTATGCGTCCATGAAAGAGGTTGTCCACCGCCGCTATTCGCGCCTCATTGAGGAAGAACAGCCCCTACCCGACCTCATCGTCGCTGACGGCGGAAAAGGTCAGATGGAGGTTATCCGTGAGGTTATTCAGGACGAGCTTAATCTCGACATCCCCATTGCCGGACTGGCCAAGAACGACCGCCACCGCACCAACGAACTGCTCTATGGTTTCCCGCCTATGACCGTCGCCCTAAAGACCGATTCCGAACTATTCCACGTACTGACCCAGCTGCAGGACGAGGTGCACCGTTTCGCCATCACGTTCCACCGCGACAAGCGCTCCAAGCATGCACTGCATTCGGAACTTGATGAGATTAAAGGCATTGGCCCGAAGACACGAGACCTCCTCTTAGAGAAGATTAAGAGCGTCAAAAGAATCAAAGAGGCTGATATTCAAGAACTTACAAGAGACGTCGGTACCTCGAAAGCGCAAATTATCTACGATTACTTCCACAAAGATTTGCAATAATCAAGAAAAAGTTGTAACTTTGCACTATGAGAGTTGTTATTCAGCGTGTTACAGAGGCCGCGGTAGCCATCGATGGCGTCACTAAGTCGGCCATCGGCAAGGGCTTTCTCATCTTGCTCGGCGTCTGCGAGGACGACACAGAAGATGATGTCGACTGGCTTGTCCGCAAGGTTGTCAACCTGCGTGTCTTCGACGACGATCAGGGCGTGATAAACCGCTCCATCATGGACGTTGGCGGCGAGGCACTGGTCGTGAGCCAGTTTACGCTCTATGCCAGCTACAAGAAAGGCAACCGCCCCTCGTGGCTACGCGCTGCCCGTCACGAGATTAGCGTGCCACTCTACGAGCTTTTCTGCAAGAAATTAAGCGATGAAATGGGCAAAAATTGCGGCACTGGAGAGTTCGGGGCGAACATGCAGGTCTCACTCATCAACGACGGGCCGGTGACTATCTGTATGGATACGAAGAATAAAGAATAAGGCCCACCCCCTACCCCTCCCCGAGGGAGGGGAGTTATATAGAAAAAGGACAAAGGAATGACTATAAAGGAAGCACAACAGGCTGTTGACCAATGGATTAAGGAGTATGGCGTGCGCTATTTCTCAGAGCTCACCAATATGGCGGTGCTGACTGAGGAGGTAGGTGAGCTGGCCCGCGTCATAGCCCGCAAATACGGCGACCAGTCGTTCAAACCGGGCGAGAAAGAAAACCTCGGCGACGAGATGGCCGACGTGCTCTGGGTGCTCATCTGTCTGGCCAACCAGACCGGCATCGACCTGACCGATGAATTCATAAAAAATCTCGAGAAAAAGACCCATCGCGACTCTTTGCGACATATTGCAAACCCAAAACTTAAAGCATAAATAACTATGGCAGAACATCATGATCATTGTGAATGTGGACATGAGCATCACCATCATGACCACCAGAAGCCTGTCAGCATCATCGAACAGGCACTGAGTAAGTATAACCTCGACGTCAAGGACGAAGACGTTCGCGAGGCCGTGAAGAAAATCATTGCTGATAAGGTGCACGTGAATGACACACCCGAGGTAAAGAAATTCCTGATGGGCAGCGTCGAGCTGACGACCCTCAAAACGACCGATTCCGACGAGTCTGTTCTGGCTTTCACGGAGCGCGTCAACCAGTTTGAGGAGCACTACCCCACCCTGCCCCACGTGGCTACGATCTGCGTCTATCCGAAGTTCGCCCGCACCGTCAGCGAAACGCTCGAGGTCGAGGGTGTTGAAATTGCCTGCGTCAGCGGTTCATTCCCCTCCAGCCAGAGCCTCATCGAGGTGAAGACCATCGAGACCCAGCTGGCCATCAAGGACGGTGCCACAGAGATTGACATTGTGATGCCCGTCGGTGCCTTCTTGGCTGGCGACTATGAGACTGTGGTCGACGAAATACAGCAGCAAAAGGAGGCTTGCGGCGACCACGACATGAAGGTGATTCTCGAGACTGGCTGCCTGAAAACGGCGGAAAACATCAAAAAAGCCTCGATTTTATCGATGTATGCGGGTGCCGACTACATCAAGACTTCAACAGGCAAGCTCGAGCCTGCCGCCACGCCCGAAGCTGCTTACGTGATGTGTCAGGCCATCAAGGAATACTACGATCAGACCGGCATCATGATCGGTTTCAAGCCCGCTGGCGGTCTCAACTCGGTCATGGACGCCCTAATCTACTACACCATCGTAAAAGAAGTCCTTGGCGAGAAATGGCTCACCAACAAGTATCTCCGCCTCGGCACCAGCCGTCTGGCCAACCTGCTGCTCAGCGAGGTCGTCGGTGAGGAAGTGAAGTTCTTCTAAGAAAATCAGTTACGACGTTGAATGACGAAATCCACGTAAGTCTGGAACGCCTCCTGCAGTTCCGGTCTTACGTGGGTTTCTACGTAATGGCGGGCGTCGCGGGCAATCTCATCCATCTTCATCTGGGCATACTCAATACCACCATTCCGCTTGGTAAATTCCACTAAAACGGCGATTTCATCGAGATTGATGCGGCGTGCCTTCACCTTGCGGGCAAGTGCTTTCATCGGCTCGAAATCAGTATTATTCAAGGCGTAGATAGCCGGCAGCGTCAACTTGCCTTCCAGCATGTCATTACCAGTTGGTTTTCCTATTTCGTGAGAGTTCGAATAATCAAAAATATCATCACGAATCTGGAATATCATACCGATGTCATGACCGAATTTTTTAGCGGCTTCAACTTCAATTTCTGCCGCATTCACCGACATAGCACCAATTGCAGAACAAGCACCGAACAGGGCTGCTGTCTTCTGATGAATGACCTGGTAGTAGACTTCTTCAGAAAGAACATCGCTCTCAATGTTCTGCAACTGCAGGATCTCACCCGCAGCGAGCGTCTGTCCCAACTGCGACAGCGTGTACATGATCTGATGATTCTGAGCAATTGAAGCATTAAGCAGACACGTCGACAGCACATAATCACCCACCAACACAGCAACCTTATTATTATAAGCTGCGTTCACGGATGGCACACCGCGCCGTTCGCTACTTTCATCAACCACGTCGTCGTGAACAAGGCTGGCCGTATGGAGCAGTTCAAGGGCGACCGTCGCATAGTGGGTCACGTCAGAAATTTCACCGAAGTTCTTGGCAGTAAGCAGCGTCAGCATGGGCCGCATCTGCTTACCGGCGCGGCTGCGGATATGATCGAGGGCACTCTGGAGCAGTCCGTTTGACTGGGTCAACGAGTTATGGAAGCGTCTTTTGAACTCCTCCAAGTCTGCCTCGATAGGCTGAATGATGGTTGATATGTAGTCCATTATTTCAAATTTCGATACAAAATTACTAAAAAACATCTGAATTCCGATATTTTTTAGTAATTTTACACTCAAAATTAAGAAACTTATGCAGAAACTCTTTTTATTTGACGCCTACGCGCTTATTTACCGGTCGTATTACGCCTTTATAAAGAACCCCCGCATCAACTCGAAGGGGCTCAACACCAGTGCCATTATCGGCTTCGTCAACACGCTCCAGGAGGTGCTCGAGAAGGAGCATCCGACCCATATCGGCGTGGCTTTCGACCCCCACGGACCGACGTTCCGCTCGGAGGCCTACCCTGCCTACAAGGCACAGCGCGAAGCCACTCCTGAGGACATCCGGCGGGCCGTCCCCATCATTAAGGAACTGCTCGAGGCCTACCGCATTCCCGTCCTGCAGGTGGACGGTTTTGAGGCCGACGACGTGATCGGTACGCTCGCAAAAAAAGCCGATTCCATCGACGATCTTGAGACCTATATGCTCACCCCGGACAAGGACTACGGACAGCTGGTCAGCGACCGCGTGCGCATCTTCCGACCGCGTCACGGCGGCGGCTACGAGGTGATGGGGCCCAAGGAGGTCTGCGCAAAATATGACATCACTACCCCACCCCAGGTGATCGACCTGCTGGCCCTGATGGGCGACTCGGCCGACAACTTCCCCGGCTGTCCCGGCGTCGGCGAGAAGACGGCAGCCAAGCTCATCAGTGAGTTCGGCAGTGTCGACGCCCTACTCCACCGCACCGACGAACTGAAGGGTGCACTGAAGAAAAAGGTGGAGGAACACGTCGACGAAATCCGACTCTCCTACTTCCTGGCGACGATCAAGACCGACGTGCCCATTGAGCTCGACCTGGACGCGCTCACACTGAAACAGCCCGACGAAGATAAACTCAGCAAAATCTTCGCCGAACTCGAGTTCAAGAGCCTTGCCGAGCGAGTTCTTAAAAAAACAGAAAAAAAACCAAAAACCGAAAATTTACAGCTTTCTCTCTTTGAAAATTTCGCTGACGAGGAGGCGGACGCGCCGAAATTTTCGAGTTTTGAGACCCTTAAAACGACGCCACACACATACAAACTCGTTGATAATGAGGAAGATTTGAAAAAACTATGTGACTTTTTTAGGACAAAAGAATTTCTCAGTTTAGACACAGAAACGACTTCAACCCACGCCATCGACGCCGAATTGGTCGGTTTGAGCTTCTCCGTCGCCGAACATGAGGCGTTTTATGTCCCAATTCCGGCCGAACGTGAAGAAGCCTTAAAAATCGTCAACATCTTTAAACCACTCTATGAGGATTCACAAATTTTAAAGATTGGACAGAACCTAAAGTACGATTTAGAAGTTTTAAGAAATTATAACATCCGGTTACAAGGCCCGATGTGGGACACGATGATAGCCCACTATCTCATTCAGCCAGAGCTGCGCCACAACATGGACTACATGGCCGAGGTCTACCTCGACTACCAAACGGTGCACATCGACGAGCTCATCGGTCCGAGGGGCAAGAACCAACGTTCGATGCGCGACCTCTCGCCGGAGCAGGTCTATGAATACGCCTGCGAGGATGCCGACATCACGCTCCAGCTGAAGAACAAGCTGGAGGCGGAACTGAAGAAATACGAGTGTGAGCATCTGTTCTATGACATCGAGATGCCGCTGATGCCCGTGCTGGCCGAGATGGAGATGACCGGCGTGGTGCTCGACACGGAATCGCTGCGCCAGACGTCAAAAGAATTGACAGTCCGCATGAACGAAATCGAGGCCCGCATCTATGAGCTGGCCGGCGAGCAGTTCAACATTTCATCGCCGCGTCAGGTAGGTGACATCCTGTTTGCTAAGATGAAAATCATAGACAAACCCAAGAAGACCAAGACCGGACAATACGTGACGAGCGAGGATGTGCTGACCCAACTGAAGGGTAAACACGAGATTGTTGCTGACATTCTGGCTTTCAGGGGTTTAAAGAAACTGCTGAGCACCTACGTTGACAACCTTCCTACGCTCATCAATCCGCGGACAGGCCACATCCACACCTCGTTCAATCAGTGCGTCACGGCCACGGGACGCCTGTCGTCGAGCGACCCGAACCTGCAGAACATCCCCGTGCGCGGCGAGGACGGCAAGGAGATCCGCAAGGCCTTCACAGCCGAGCCCGGTTGTCAATTCTTTTCAGCAGACTACAGCCAGATTGAACTGCGCGTGATGGCCCACCTGAGCGGCGACGAGCAGATGATCCGCGTCTTCACCGAAGGCCACGACCTGCACGCGGCCACGGCGGCGACCATCTACAAGAAGCCCATCGACGAGGTGAGCCGCGACGAGCGCACGAAGTCGAAGCGCGCCAACTTCGGCATCATCTACGGCATCACCGTCTTCGGACTGGCCGAGCGGCTCGACATCTCGCGCGACGAGGCCAAGCTGCTCATCGACGGCTTCTTTGAGACCTTCCCGCAGGTGCACGACTATATGGAGCGGGCCAAGGAGGAGGCGCGCCGCCAGGGCTACGTGACCACGCTGTTCGGCCGCCGCCGCTACCTGCCCGACATCAACTCGCAGAACGCCACCGTGCGCGGTTTTGCCGAGCGCAACGCCATCAACGCGCCCATACAGGGCACGGCCGCCGACATCATCAAGGTGGCCATGATCCGCATCCATCGCCGCTTCCAGGAGGAGGGCCTGCGCTCGAAGATGATCCTGCAGGTGCACGACGAACTGAACTTCTCCGTCTATCCGGACGAGCGAGATAGGGTAGAGGCCATCGTGCTCGAGGAGATGCAGGGCGCCTTGCAGATGCGCGTGCCGCTGGTGGCCGACAGCGGTTTCGGCCATAACTGGCTCGAGGCGCATTAAGCCCCTTGTCCTGTAGACTGCGACAATGTCGCAGTTTACTTAACATTAATAAGAGAAAGAGAGATGGAAGAAAAAACGGGGCATGAGCCAACGAAGTGGGAGAAATATGCCAAAGGCAAAAAGCCCTCCATGAAGCGGCGCTGCAGTGGCCACGACTACCGCGACCGGGGCATCTACATGGTCACGATGGTCATCGAGGGACGGCGGCCACTTCTTGGTACACTCCTTGGCGACCCGGCCATGAAGGAAGGTTCAGAAAAACCTCATGTGGAGCTCACGCCCTTCGGAGCACGTGTGAAGGCATGCTGGGATGGCATTCCGCAGTATTATCCCGTCGTAGAGCCAATGAAGCTTTGCATCATGCCAGACCATATCCACGGCATCCTCTTTGTGCACGAGAAGATGAGGAAGCACCTCGGGGATGTAGTAAAAGGCTTCAAGGCCGGCACGCATGCGGCGGCCCGCGAGCTGGGGATTGTTACTGCAACAATGTTGCAGTCTACGGGACAAAGGGCGGTGGATAATGAGGGCGTCCCGTACGCTGCAACACCGTTGCAGCCCTCACCCTTCACGGCAGCTGCCCGCGCTCACGGCGCCCTCTGGGAGACCGGCTACAACGACCGCATGCTCATACATAGGAACCAGCTGTCGCGCATGATGGCCTACATCGACGACAACCCCCGCCGCCTGTTGGTGAAGCGCCTTCACCCCGAATTTTTTACTCAGCTTGGAACGATCAACGTGGCTGACACGCCCATGCAGGCCATGGGCAACCGCTTTCTGCTGGACAACCCCGTCAAGCGCCAGGTGCAATGTTCGCGCCACCTATACCCAGCCGAAATAGAACAACTGAAAGACGACATCCTCGCTGAAGCCCTTGACCAAGGCGGCATCATCGTCTCGCCCTGCATCAGCCCAGGCGAACAGGCTATCGCGACGGCTGCCATGCAAGCCCATATTCCTCTTATCGTCTTGTTGCTCAATGGCTTTCCGCCCTATTTCAAGCCCGCCCCGCGCTACCTGGAAGCCTGCACGGAGGGACGCCTGCTGATGTTGTCGCCTTTCCACCACCAAACTGAGGCCATCACCGACATGCGCCAACGCTGCCTGCAACTGAACGCCCTGGCTGCCACCATCAGCAACCAGCTGTAAAGGGACGAACGATTTGACGCTCATCAGCCAGGAATAAGACCGAAAATGGCGCTTCTCGAAAGTAATATAGGGGTATATTACTTTCGAGAAGCGCCGTTTTGTCATTATTTCCCTACCAAGGCACGACGTGCGGCCTTTCTCTTTGTTTAAGCTGACCCGCCCCCGGAAGCCCGTGGCCGGAAAAAAACTATAAAATATTTGGTTTTCCGCCCGCTTATTCGTAACTTTGCACCCGAATTATAAACGTTTATACAGAAAGCAATGGCATTGAAATGTGGTATCGTGGGACTGCCCAACGTCGGCAAGTCTACGCTCTTTAACTGTCTGTCGAGCGCCAAGGCGCAGGCAGCTAACTTCCCCTTTTGTACGATTGAGCCCAACGTGGGCGTGATCACCGTGCCCGACGAGCGGCTCACCAAGCTGGCCGAGCTGGTGCATCCGGGACGCATCGTGCCGGCCACATGCGAGATTGTCGACATCGCCGGTCTCGTCAAGGGCGCCTCGAAGGGTGAGGGCCTTGGCAACAAGTTCTTGGGAAATATCCGCGAGACGGACGCCATCATCCACGTCCTGCGCTGTTTCGAAGACGAAAATATCACCCATGTTGACGGCACCATCGACCCCATCCGCGACAAGGAAATCATCGACACCGAGCTGCAGCTGAAGGACCTCGAGACCATCGAGGGCCGGCTAGCGCGCACGGAGAAGGCTGCCGCCGCCGGCAACAAGGACGCCAAGGTGGAGCTCACCGTGCTCAAGGCCTACAAGGAGGTGCTCGACCAGGGCAAGAACGCCCGCATGGTGGAGTTCGACACGAAGGACGAGCAGGACTGCGCCCGCCAGCTCTTCCTGCTGACGGCGAAGCCCGTGCTCTACGTCTGCAATGTCGCTGAGCAGGACGCCAAGGACGGCAACGATTTTACGCGTAGGGTAGGGGAGCTGGCCCGCGAGGAGGGCGCCGAGATGATGGTCATCGCCGCCAAGACCGAGGAGGACATTGCCGAGCTGGAGTCGTACGAGGACAAGCAAATGTTCCTCGAGGAGCTGGGTCTGGAGGAGAGCGGCGTCAACCGCCTGATCAAGAAGGCCTACGCCCTGCTGAACCTCGAGACGTTCATCACCGCCGGCGAGATGGAGGTGAAGGCCTGGACCTACAAGAAGGGCTGGAAAGCCCCTCAGTGCGCCGGCGTCATCCACACCGACTTCGAGAAGGGTTTCATCCGGGCCGAAGTGATCAAGTACGACGACTACATCAAGTATGGGTCCGAGGCCGCCGTCAAGGAGGCCGGCCGCATGGGCGTCGAGGGCAAGGACTACGTCGTGCAGGACGG